>JBBQXI010000166.1:0-8207 GCA_038209805.1 Bacteroidales bacterium
GCAATTCGATTATGCCATTGGGATGAATACTACCCATGTCTCGGCCGAGCTGAATCTGTTTACAAACGCCGTCAATCATTTTATTTTCAGCAAAAAACTAAGTACATCCGAAGACTCCCAAGACCTGTACAATGGACTTCCTGCGTTTCAATTTACTGAAGGCAATGCCCGATTCTATGGAGGCGAATTTCAAATCGATATTCATCCGCATCCGCTGGATTGGTTGCATCTGGAGAATTCGTTTTCGTATGTTAATGCGACACTAAAAAGTCAGCCTGAAGAATCGCGCCATTTGCCATTTATTCCGGCGCCGGTTTGGGTTTCGGATGTAAAAGTCGATTTCGATAAACTCAATCGTTTTATGTCGAATGCCTATTTCAAAGTTGGAATTGACAAAACCTGGGCGCAAAACAATTATTATGCAGCTTACGACACCGAAACCGCCACACCGGGCTATACTTTGCTAAACATGGGAATTGGAACCGATTTCATTTCAGGACATAAAACCAGGTTCTCGCTGTATATTTCAGGAAATAACCTTACGGATGTGGCCTATCAAAGTCATCTGAGCAGGTTGAAATACACCGGAATTAACTATGTCACAGGAAGAACAGGAATTTATAACATGGGACGTAATATTAGCTTTAAAGTGCTGATTCCGATTGATTTTTCAGGAAAGAATTAGTGAGTGTCATGTATGCCTGATATTGTCTGACAAGTCACCCTGAGTGAAAGTCCCTTTTTAAGGATCTCAATGTGAAAATGATAGGGTGATGAGATTCCTCATTCCGAAACGTAGTGAGGAATCTCAAAACTGGAATCTGTCATGCCGAACTTGTTTCGGCATCTCTTCGTTGATGAGACCCTGAAACCCCGCCTGACAAGCGAGCGGGCAGGAAGTTCAGGGTGACTTTGCCAGACAATATCAAGATTAACGCTTAAAAGGAATAAGAATGGCCCTCCATCTTATTCCTTTTTCTAATTTTGGCAACTCAAGTTACCGATTTAAAAGTCTAAAATGGAACACATCCCCTATAACAAGCCCGAAAAGCTGAAAGAGTTCTCGAACAACCGGAAGCAGGATTTCACTTTACTATTCAAGAAATTGAAAGCAAAAAAACCGAAAAATCTGGATGATGTGTTTCATGAATTGCACGACGAAGCTTTCGATCAGTTCGATTGCTTGACCTGCGCCAACTGTTGTTCGACGATAAGTCCGGCGATTACCGAAAAAGATGTTGAGCGACTGGCCAAACGAGTGCGAATGAAAGCCGTTGATTTCATCAGGCAGTATCTGTTTAAGGACGAAGACAATGATTACGTTTTCAAGCAAACGCCCTGCCCTTTTCTGATGCCCGATAATTACTGCATGGTATACGAAGACAGGCCCAAAGCCTGCCGCGAATATCCGCACACTGACCGCAAACGCATGTACCAGATACTAAGTTTGACTCGCAAAAACTGCGAAGTTTGCCCGGTGGTTTTCTGTATTACCGACGAACTGGCCAAAAATTCAATATTTAAAGTCTGAACGCACTTTCTTCATTTTGGTTTGTTGCAAAGAATTAATACAACTGCAACAATTTGTGGCAAATTATTCCCTTATTTTCCGGTCTGAATGGATTTCCATTTGGATAAGATGAAAAAGATAGAAATACATGGAATTTGAAAAACACATCATCATTGGTGGCGAGGAGTGGTGCGCGTTTCCGGGTTTAAATATTCCGGCAATTAAAGCAAGAGTCGATTCAGGAGCAAGAACCTCGGCCATTCATGCGCAAAACATTCAGAAATTCACCCGAAAAGGCGAAAAGTGGGTCAGTTTCGAGGTTCATCCGCTTCAGGATAGTCGCCGGATTACGGTTCGCTGCGAATCAAAAATCGTTGATCACCGCAGCGTGAAAAGTTCGAGCGGGATTGTCGAAAAGAGATATGTTATTAAATCGATTCTAAAAATTGGAACCTACGAATGGGAGATTGAATTAACGCTGGCAAACCGCGACTCGATGGGTTTTCGAATGTTACTTGGCCGTGAAGCCATGGAGAACAGGATATTGGTTGATCCGGCCAACAGTTTTCTTTTGGGCGATTATTCCGAAGAACGGGTTAAAGAGTTTTACCTGCACATTAGAGATATTAAAAGTGGATTGCGCATCGGATTGTTGGCAAGCAATCCGGATCTTTACAGTAATCAGCGAATTATGGAAGCCGGCGAAGAACACGGCCACGAAATGATCTTCCTGAACGTGCAGCAATGCTACATGAAACTCGATGCCGTGAATCCTGAAATTCGTTACCGTGGAGGAAGTATTCTGAACAATCTGGATGCCGTTATACCACGAATCAGGCCAAACTTAACGTTCTATAGTTTGGCACTAATCAGGCAATTTGAGGCACTCGGAATTTTTTGTGCCAACTCTTGGGAATCAATCAGCAAATCGCGCGACAAACTGTATTCCTCGCAATTATTTTCACAGAATGGAATTCACATTCCAATTACGGGGTTCGCCAAGTCTCCACTTGATACCAATGACCTGATTAACATGGTCAATGGCGCTCCACTCATTATCAAATTACTTGAAGGAACCCAAGGGAAAGGGGTCGTTTTGGCTGAGAACGCCAAAGCTGCCGAAAGTGTAATTAACGCATTCAAAAGTCTTCAAGCCAACATTTTGGTTCAGGAATTTATTAAAGAAGCCGGAGGAAAAGACATTCGCTGTTTTGTGATTGACGGTAAAGTGGTGGCTTCCATTCAGCGTGAAGCCGCAAAAGGTGAATTCAGGGCAAATCTGCATCAGGGCGGAACAGCATCGGTTATTAAAATTACCAATGAAGAAAAAAAATTGGCTGTAAAAGCAGCTAAAGTTCTCGGACTACAAATTGCCGGTGTTGACATTATCCGATCGAACAAAGGGCCATTGGTTTTGGAAGTCAACTCTTCGCCGGGTCTGGAAGGAATTGAACAAGCCACCGGAAAAGACATTGCCGGAATGATGATAACGGCAATTGAACGTCAATTAGACTGGCAGCGAGACCTTGGAATCAAAGGCTCCGATCAGGAATAATACTTTTCCATTTTCATTCTATGAGCTTAAAGATACTCCCTTCTACTGCTTCGCGCTCAATGAGCTGTGCTAATGTCTCCCCACTTTGGGCTTCGGACTCATTAAACTAAAGTTAATAAAGGTGAAAGCCTTATTGGTCGGTTAGGATGTTCAAAAGCCTTTTCCTATTTTTGAGAAAATTTTCAAAAAAACTATTTAAAACCATTGATAATGAGAAAAAAGATTGTTGCCGGAAACTGGAAATGTAACACAACCGTTCAGGAAGGTGTTGAATTGGCTAAAGCTGTAACTGAGTTAGTTGCAAAATCTGGCGTAAAGAATGTTGTTGTAGTTCTTGGAACTCCATTTACACACATTACCAGCGTTGTTTCGGCTGTTGATACCAAATTGATTGATGTTGCTGCACAGAATTGTGCTGCTGAAGCCAAGGGCGCTTTCACCGGCGAAGTTTCGGCTGCTATGGTTAAGTCAACCGGCGCTACTCATGTAATTTTAGGTCACTCTGAACGCAGAGAATATTATGGAGAAACCAGCGAAATCCTGAACAAAAAAGTGGCTTTGGCTTTGGCTAACGGATTATCGCCAATCTATTGCTGCGGTGAAGCTCTTGCAATTCGCGAAGCCAACGAACAAAATGCTTACGTAAAAACTCAGTTGGAAGAAACTATCTTCAACCTTAGCGCTGAAGATTTCTCGAAACTTTCAATCGCTTACGAACCAATCTGGGCAATCGGAACTGGCGTAACTGCTTCTACAGCTCAGGCTCAGGAAATGTTGGCTTACATTCGTGGTTTAATTGCTACTAAATTCGGAAAAGCTGTTGCTGAAGAAACTTCAATTCTTTACGGTGGTAGCTGCAACGCAAAAAATGCTCCTGAATTATTCTCACAACCTGATATCGACGGTGGTTTGATTGGTGGCGCTTCACTGAAAGCTGAAGATTTCTTAGGAATAATCACTGCATACTAAAAAGACCGAAGTCGGAAGACCGAAGTGTCGCTCCCTGAGCGCGAAGCAGTCGAAGGGAGCTTCCAATCCATAAAATACCAAGGCTGTCCGGCAACGGATGGCCTTTTTTATGCTACTTTTGAAGCCCGGAGATACTTATTCATCGCACAGCTTGGAATTTAAAACTTGAAATTTGGAACTAAAATGATCTATACACAAATACGTTTTAAACTGAATCCCGACACGACTGAAAACCGTGAAATACTGGTCGCTATGCTTTCCGATTTGGCTTTCGAAAGTTTCGACGAATCGGAAGAACAAATAATGGGTTACATTCCCGGCGAATCAGTCGATTTAGAGGAGATTGAAGCTATTACCACACTCCTGCCCTTTTCTGTTGTAACCGAAAACGAGATGATTCCGGATAAAAACTGGAACGAAGTATGGGAAAAAAATTACTTCAAACCGCTACTGATTGGCAATCGCTGCCTGGTTCGCGCACCTTTTCATACTGAATTTGAGCCTGCGGAATTTGAACTGGTGATTGAACCCAAAATGGCTTTCGGCACCGGAAACCACGAAACCACGACCCTGGTTGCCGAACAAATCCTGAATATGGATTTATCTGGAAAAACCGTTCTGGACATGGGTTGCGGAACAGGAATTCTGGGAATGCTTGCATCACTTAAAGGTGCAAAAAGCGTAACAGCAATCGATATCGATACCTGGTCGTTTGAAAGCACCGTTGAAAATGCACGGCTCAACAACATCCTGAATCTGGAAGCCAAATTGGGTGATGCCAGTTTGCTCGGGAAAGAAACATTTGAGATCATATTTGCCAACATTCACAAAAATGTAATTGTTAACGATTTGCCGGTCTATGAAAGTGTACTTCAATCAGGTGGAAAACTTTATCTGAGCGGATTTTATACTCACGACATGGCTGATGTAAAAGCAAAAGCAGAGTCGCTTGGCCTCGTTGATTCCGGATTTCAGGAGAAGAACAACTGGGTGGTGTACGCTTTCAGCAAGCTTTGAGCAGAGAAATCCAAAATCTGGAGACGGAAGACAGTCGCAGTTTACAGAAAACGCCACTTGGAACCTGAAATTTGAAAATGAACTTCTCAGCCGCAGTGTGGTGGGGAACAAACTCCTAAGCGATTAGATTTCATACATAAAAGAACCCGCCATGCAGCGGGTTCTTTATTAATGTTTCCTTAGTAAATCAAGCATTTTCCGATCTAGCTTATGTCCATACCAATCTTCGTATTGAACATCTTTTCTACCTGAATCCAAAATACCAAAATCGCCTCTGAAATTCCATAGCGCATAACCGATCTGATTTTCAGTTAAAACATCCAATACATCGCCAAACCAGGCGAGAAAAACATCATGTGGCGTCTCCCGCCAGCAACCGCATTCGCCGCAATGAACACCAACCCCTTGTTTCACTAGATCAATCCAGGGCTGATACAATTCTTCCAGATTTCTTCGGCTAAACGATTTACCATCAATAACACCAGGCCAAACTGGCATGGGAGCGTCATCCGGATTTTTAAATACCCATGGCGCCCGATAATGCGACACGTAATGAGGAAAATATCCACGACAACTTTGGGCAATGTTCAGATCAGTAATTTCAGGAATTACCGAGGCGCCAACATCATTTCCATCAGCAATAACCAGGTGATCTGGATTTGATTTACGGATTGCCTGCGATGCAGCCAAAGCAACTTTTCGATACACTGCTCCCGGAATTGTTGTACGGGAACCAAACTGATCGTTCATATTTTCGCGCCAACTTGGTTCATTGACCAAATCGAAACTGATTTTTTTTGATGAAATATTCTTAAACCGGTTGCCCCACATTTCCCAGTGAAAACAAAAAGCGTCCAATGCTTCCTGATCTTTCCATAAATTGTAGGGTTCATTAAATCCAGCATTTACGCAATATCCGGGTGCCCGATGAAGGTTAATACTTACATGCAAACCAGCCTCCTGTGCCTGAAAAACCAACTCCTGAATTTCGCCAACCACTTTATCATTGATGTTCAAAATATCTGTAGGAGTAACATCCTTTTGGCTGTCAAAGATGATGTAACGTGGATAAGCCATAGGCAACCGAACAAAATCGAAACCCCAGTCGGCCATCCATTTCAGATCTTCTTTGGTGGTTTTAGACTGTGTTTCGCCTTTCGGAGGGAAAGCCCCAAAATAATCAAGCAGATTAAATCCCCGCCATCGTGGAATAGAATTTTGTACAGAAGGATCCAGAGATGATCCGAATGCAAAGTTTCCGGACACAGCGGTAGCAATAACTGCAACACCCGTTGTCTTTATAAAAATACGTCTGTTAAAGTCTTTGTTTTCCATAGGTTCGATGGATTTAGTTTAGTTGTAATTTATTTCAGCTAAGTTATTGTATTTAGCAAAACTTACTGAAATAATAAAGCTCAAATTGAATCGGGAATAATCGAATTGTTTAATCGCCGAATTGACAAATTAAAATTTCAAACTGTATATTTGCACCACTAATTGCAATCGATTGTCATTGGATTCAATCAGACAATACACTTTAAAAACACACTATGATACTTGATAAACTTGAAAATGCTGAACTCTTTTCGTGCATCAGCGAAAACCTTAAAAAAGGCTTTGATTTTCTGAAAAATACAAATCTATCGGCTCTTGAAATTGGGAAATATGAAATTGATGGAAAGAATGTATTTGCCCTGGTTAGTGAATACGACAGCAAAGCACATCAGGATTGCCGGCTGGAAGCACATCGGGTTTATGCCGACATTCAGTACATTGTTTCAGGAAGAGAAGCCATTGGCTTTGCACCATTGAACGGACAAGCAGTAACAGCAGAATACCTTCCGGAGAAAGATATTGTGTTCTTTTCAGGACAAACCACCCAAATGATTGTTGAAGCAGGAATGTTTGCGGTATTTTACCCACAGGATGTTCACCGTCCATGTATGCAGATTGACGGTCCGGAGAAGGTAAAAAAAGTGGTTGTGAAAGTGAAAATCTAAGAAAAGAGGAAAAACTCAATAGTCATTGGTTCTGCTTGTAATTATTGCTATGGCACCGATTTTTTATCTAAATTTATGCAGTTTTTTAACAATAACCTAAACGACAAACGACATTCATGAACAATTTAATATTCTTCCTGAAAATCATATTTCCGTTCTTTTTTTTAAGCCTAAATGTCTTTGCTCAGGAACGTTACAAAGAAGAGATTACCGACTCTGCGCGGGTTGAAACATTCACGTATGCATTTAAAGACGGGAAATCGCTCGACATGGATGTATATTCTCCTGCCTTTGATAATCAAACACAAAGGCCTTTAATATTTTATGTGCACGGTGGAGGGTTTTCAGGAGGGAAACGAAATGATCCCGGGATTCAGGTATTTTGCAAAAAGCTGGCTCGACATGGATATGTGGTTTCATCAATTTCGTACCGGTTAACACGTGAAGGGAAAGAAAGTGGGTTTGGATGTGACTGCCAGGCTGTTGACAAGAGAAATACCTTTAACGACGCAGTGGAAGATCTTCAGGATGCCACATTTTTCATGATTCAGCAGCGCGATAAAATGGGAATCGATCCGCAAAAAATAATTCTATCAGGAAGCAGTGCTGGTGCAGAAACCGTACTGAACACAGCCTATCAGCCGCCATACTGCTATGGTCTGGATAGCGGCCCCGTTTCTTATGCCGGCGTTATTTCGATGGCTGGAGCGATTCCAGATACTTCGCGCGTCTTTAAAGAATCGGCAATTCCTTCGCTACTTTTTCACGGCACCTGCGACAACTTAGTTCCTTATGCTACGGCACCACACCGATATTGCAAAGAAGACCAACCCGGATACCTTATTTTGCACGGTTCGTACACCATAGCCGAAAAACTTAAAAAACTTGGAACGCCATACTGGCTTTACACCTATTGCAATGCAGCTCACGAGATTGCAGGTAGGCCAATGTCTGACAATTTTAACGAGATTATTGATTTTTGCTATTCCTACATCATAAACAAAGGAACCGAGCAAAAAACAACAATAATGAAGTTAAGCGATAAAACATGTGAATACCAATCATTTAATTTTTGTAACGAATGAAACGAGTCCTTTTGATTATTCTGATATTTGTTAGTAATCTGGCTATCGCTCAGAATATCCGAATTATTACC
>JBBQXI010000167.1:0-8202 GCA_038209805.1 Bacteroidales bacterium
AAATAAGCAATCCGATAATTGCTAATGTGTAAACCTTTCTCATTTTTTGTACTTTTAAGCGTTAAAATTTTAGTGAATTTTAATAGTCCGGAATTCATGATCATTTGCAGCGATTGAGTTCCGGACTTTTTGTTATTCGAACCTGTTGTCCGATTTTATTTTTTTAATATCAATGTGATTTTTCCCTTCCAGCCAGCCGGCTTTTGTATCTATCCGGTTGTCGTATTTGGTGAAAAACGGTTTAATGTCCAGTAAAGGCGTGCCATTTACCATATCAACTCCTAAAATATATATGAAGTTATTCTCGACTTTCCGGAGTTCGACGATTGATATTCCGATGGCATTTGGACGGGCTGGAGCGCGCGTGGCAAATATCCCGTGTGGCTGATCGTCCATAAACGGAACCACATAAAGCTTATGACCCTTAATCAGATGAAAATGATAGATTAAAATAAGGTGCGAAAAGCCTTCCAGATCGAAAAGTCCCGGAACTAAATCGGGATTCAATTCAATAATTCCTTCGGCACAATTGGCACCACTTGGTTGAATTGGCATATCCGAAATAGTCATGAACGGAGTTTGAATGTAGCCAATGGGTTGATACCTGATTTCTGAATCCATAATCCTGATTTTCGATATAAACAAATTTAGATAACGATGTTTAAAAAAAATTAAAGGTTGATTTCGACGTTGATTTGATCGACCACTTTTTTGATTTCGGCCTGTATTAAGAGGTATTCCTGAAGCATTCGCTCTCCATAGCCCGAAATAACAGTGCCACCGCCATTGGCACCTCCGCGTTGCTTTTGTACCAATGGCGATGGTGCTATCCGGTTCATTTCGTCAATCATAGTCCAGACGTGCTGATAGGAGATATCCATTTCTTTAGCGGCACCGCTTAGGCTGCCACTCTTTTTAATCTCTTGTAGTAATTGGGTTTTCAATGGATTTAAAAACATAATACCGTCTTTTTTGATTGAAATATGACATTCAACTTCGATCATGGTTAATGACATTTGCAGTTATCGCTTTTGCAATCGCATGGAGTTCCGATGATCACTTCAGTTGATTTGATGATTGCGAAGGCAGTATCGCCTGTTTTTAGATCTAAATCTGCAATTGCGTCTTTCGAAATAATGGCTGAAATAATGTTTCCATTACCCAAATCGAGTACTACTTTCGAGGTAATTAAACCTTCGTCAACTTTCAGGATCTTACCTTTCAATTGATTTCTTGCACTTAGTTTCATGTTCTTTAATTTACTGATGAATAATTTTCGAGCAATTTACCATTAAATGCAAAATGCGGTTTTAAATGTGTCAAATAGATTATAAATCTTTACAAAATATTCATATTGATAGTATAGATTTGAAAATATCAACAATTTGAGTTTTATATTCAGATGGTAATTTTTACTGGTAAACAATCCTGAAATTTTTTCTATCTTTCGATTTTACAGAACAATCGCTAATGGCTGAAAAGAATATTCGTCACCGTTTCCTGCTTTTATTTCGAAGTTTATTTGTTGGTTTGGGAGTGTTGTTTCTACTCGCTTTGATCATTAGTTTCACAACCTTGCCTTTCTGGGGTTATTACTGGTTGGGTACCAGCAAGTCGAAGATCACCGAAAAGCCTGATTTTATTGTGTTGCTTAGCGGAGGTGGAATGCCAAGTGAATCGAACTTGATGCGCGCATTTTTTGTGTTTAAGGCTGCTCAGGAATCTCCGGAAAGTCGTATTGTGATTTCGTGCCCTGGTGATACCGCAGATATAAACAGCACTGCACGACTGATAGCAGCTGAACTCATCAGCAAAGGAATCGACCCGAAACGAATTCTTTATGAGCAAACCGGCACCAATACTCGGATGGAGGCACTTTGTATGCAAAAGCTCAATGGTGAACAGATGACCTCTAAAGCGATTTTACTGGTCACTTCTCCGGAGCACATGCGACGTGCCATATTGGTTTTCAGAAAGGTTGGATTCGCCCGGATTAGTGCACTTCCTGCCTTCGAAAATGCACTAGAAGCCGATCTGGTTTTTAAAGATGATGAATTGGGTGGCAATAAAACACTAATCCCTAATGTTGGAAGCAATACTTCTGTTCGGTACCAATTCTGGAATCACCTGAAATATGAAATTCTGATTGCCCGAGAAATGGCTGCATTGAGCTATTACAAATTGCGGGGTTGGATCTGAAAAGTTAAAACCTGATGTTGTATTTTAGTTTCAGGCGCAAAGCGCTATCGTTCATAATCAACTGACTCCCAGGTTGTGTCCAGCCTGAAGTCCAGACCAGAATAATTTCGTTTCCGGGTTTCAGAATCCATTGAAAACGCGACTGCCAGCCCATTTTTTCTGAAGCACTGTCGTACTGAAAGTAATTGTAAAGTGTGACTGTAGGGCTAACCAATATATTCAGGTTCATTTGATATACACGAGCAGTAAAGTCACCTTCTGGAAGAAAAACATGACTTTGAGTATAATTGCCACCTATATACAAAGGCACAGCAACTTTATAATTGATTGTTAGTTTCATGTCGTGTCGTCGTCCGTTGTAAAAATTGCCAGTGCTAAAATTAGCAATTCCAGCCAGGTTTCTTCCGCCTGCCGATGTGAGTTGAATATTCTGTCTCCAGAAAGTGTATTGATTCACCGGAATGCTAAATCCGGGGTAAATCAAAAAGTCTTTTGCCAGAAATTCGTATTGCTGGTTGATAAAATATGAAAATTCTTCACCCGATTTGAACCGAATTCCGAGTGGCGAAATATTCAATTCGCGGGTAACCATCACATTGTTAAAGTTAGTCAGATAGTTAAATCCAGCTCCGGATTTTATCTGGAGGATTCCCCATTTATCAGGTCGTGGCCCCAATGAAAAACTTCCGTACGAAGCTTTAATGTTGTTCCGGGGTACAAACCCAATACCTGCAGCAAAGTTTTCGCCCACTTCATAATGACCCAGGCTAAAAAATAGAAAATCATTTGGATATGCAATGTCGGCACCCCATGACGAGTTTTTATCATTCATTCCCGGAGTTCGCGAAAGCATTCCGAACATCGTAAATGCGAGATTTTTATTTTTCTGAAACCTGGAAGTTGCCAGTTTCATATCGAATCCACCAACCATATTTTCTGTGTTCGAAACCGCATTTCCCCATGTTCCAATCACTCCAATCGACGATTGTTTTCCGAGATTACGACTGATGCGCCCAACCGAAAGGTTCGAATTTCCATAGCTGCGCTCGTCGCTTACATACATCATTCCGATGTTCCAGTTCTTTTGTGTGCCGGTAATTTTGGCAGCATACCTCACAGGGATCATATTGCCAGCATCATCGAGACCCAATCTTCGGGAGAAATACGGCGACACTGAATTTCGGTATGGATTGTTATCGTCGCCTTCAATGCCGAATTTGAAATAGTTTGAGCCATCCAAAAAGAAGTCACGTTTTTCCGGAAAATACAAACTGAACCGGGTAAGATTGATTTGCCGTTCATCCACTTCAGTTTCTGCAAAATCGGTATTGATCGAAAGTGAAGCTTTTAACTGAGGAGTGACCTGATAAAACATATCTAGTCCGCCATCAAAGTGATATTTATCTTTCTCGCCTCTTTTTGTATTCATTCCGCCTATCACATAGGGCGAAAGATCGAGTCCGATTCCCTGAGTAATTCCTTCAAGTCCTTCCAGTAATCCTGAATCGGAAATTTGGAAACGGTAAGTATTTAGGTTGGCAACTGGCCAGTATGACGCTTCGAGCTTTCGTTTGATGTTGCGGATGAGTTTCATTCCCCAAACCGTATTTTTTGGATCGAATCCTATGGTCTTAAATGGAATGGCAAGTTCGGCTTCCCATCCTTCGCTGTTAATGCTTGATTTTCCGGTCCAAAGGGCGTCCCATTCCTTGTTCATCGAAGCGCCGTTTTCGCTGATTAGTGCATCGCCAATTGAACCACGTGGTCCAATCTGAAACCAATAGCCGTTTCGGTGATCGAGATAGGTATCCAGAATGATCTGAACACGGTCGTCATTCCCTAAACTTACATCGCGTGCCATTTCTTTGGCGGTTATTTTCTTCGGATCATCGTAACATTTTACCGCGAAATACAGGTAGTTGTTGTCGTAGCAAACCGAAACAATGGTTTTTTCGGATACTGCTTGTCCTGAATTGGGTTCGCGCTGAACAAACTGATCGATTTTAAAGGCCTCATCCCAGACCGCATCGTTAATGTGTCCGTCTATATTTGGTGGTGTGGAAACTCGTATCGCTTTTGCCGAAATTTGGGCGAATGAATGGTTCACTGCCAAAAGGAAAAAAAGGCAGGTTGATAAAATATAAATATTTTTCAATTTTATTGACTTTCAGTTGGTTTAGGTCTAAGGTTAATTTCTTTTCGAAGGTGTTGAAAATAGTAAATAAAAACCTGAATCCAAATTTCTGAAGCGAATTGGAGGAACTAACTGAATTTTCCTATCTTCGTTTCAATCAAATCCTTAATATGAAAAAAAATCTACTTTCTATAGCATGCTTTTTCCTTTCGTTGGTAGTATTTGGTCAAACCGAAAAAAAGGATGAGTTAATCAAGAAAAACTGGAATTTCGGTGGTTTACCAACCATTACTTTTGATACCGATTTGGGTTTTCAATATGGTGCGTTGGTTAATTTATATGACTATGGAGATGGAACCCGGTTTCCCAAATACAATCATTCGCTCTATTTTGAAGTATCGAGATATACAAAAGGTAGTGGAATCAACCGGTTCTATTACGATTCAGATCAATTGATTAAAGGATTGCAAACTTCGGTCGACTTAAGTTATCTTTCCGATCAGGCCTACGATTTTTATGGATTTAATGGTTATGATGCAGTTTATAATGCAGATTGGGTAGATACAGAAGCTTCAAATTATAAAACCCGGATGTTTTACAAATACGATCGAAAATTATTCAGGTTCAAAGTTGATCTTCAGGGAAAACTTGCTGGCAACCATGTTCGTTGGGCTGCGGGTTTTAATCTTCAGAATTTTGCAATTAAAAGTGTAAACCTCGACAAACTGAATAAAGGGAAAAAGGGAAATGATGTTTTGCCTGCAGTCGATGGTTTATTTGAAAAATATCAACAATGGGGCATTATAAATACAAAAGAAGCTAATGGCGGATTTGTTCCAACAATCAAAGGAGGAATTGTATTTGATAGTCGAGACAACCGTCCAAATCCAATGAAGGGAATCTGGACGGAGGCTGTACTGGAAGGTGCTCCTTCTTTTTTAGGTGCCGAAAGCTCTTTTGTAAAACTCAGTTTGATTCATCGACAATACTTTACCCTTGTTCCTAAAAATCTTTCATTTGTTTATAGGTTGGCTTATCAGACAACTTTAGCGGGACATACTCCTTTTTATTATCAGTCACAGGTAATTACTTCAGTTTTGACTGGTGCTTTATCTGAAGGATTAGGCGGAGGAAAGACTCTCCGAGGAGTTCTTCGTAACAGGGTTGTGGGTGATGGATTTTTGTACGGAAATGCTGAAATGCGCTGGAAAGTGGTTCGCTTTAACTGGATCAACAACAATTTTTATATTGGTTTAAATTCCTTCCTCGATTTTGGTAAGGTAACAAATAAAATTCCTGTTACATTCAGTTTTGCCGGCCCATCGGGGTTCACCAATGCAGATCCTGACTATAATAAAATTGATGCTGAAAAAATGCATACATCTTATGGCGGAGGTCTGCGGATTGTGATGAATGAGAATTTTGTAATCGCAGTTGATTATGGTGTAGCAGCGAATAAGCAAGATGGAACTTCAGGAATGTACATCGGTCTAAATTACTTGTTTTAGTCTGCTAATATCCTGGATTTTGAGTCATTCTTGGATTTAAATCAAGTTCGTCCTGAGGGATCGGAAATACTTCATTGATGTTTTTCCGGAATTGGCTGCCTTTGCCAGTCTTCCATTTTTCAGCAAAATTATGAAAATGGTTTTCAGGATCTCCCCATCTGATGATGTCGTAAAACCGTTTGTTTTCCATAGCCAGTTCTACACGTCGTTCATGTCGGATGGCTTGTCGAAGGGTTGCCTGATTGCTGGTCAGTATGTCGGGCAATAAGTTCGTTTTGTCGCTGTTGGCATCCCAATAATTGTAATTCACGAATTTGTATCCTTCGTATTGGTTTTTCGATACTTGATACTTATTCACATTTTTAAAGGTTGCTTTTTTATCGATGGCACTGCTTTGACGTGCACGCTTTCGAATTTGATTGAGTGATGAGAGTGCTTCAGGAAGATCGCCATTTTCACAGGCTGCTTCAGCATGAATCAGCAATACTTCAGCATACCTGATTATTTTAAGATTAAGCGGAGCATCCGAATTCTCAAAACCCACCCGTTCCATAGGGGTTAAAAACACTTTTCGGGAACATAATCGTGACGGACTAAATTGATTAAACTGGATTTCTCCATCAAAATCATCACCATCGAATGTGAATGTATGGACTAAACGAGGATCGCCGGGTTCAAATTCGGCCAGTAAATCGTAGGTTGGGCAATTAAAGCCCCATCCGCCTGAATTACGGCTTCTGCAAAATACTGGAATAACAGTACCTTCATTTTCATCGCCCCAACCGGTATTGGTTGACATATGGGGCACTTCCAACACCGATTCTACTCCAAAATCGGTTTTCCTTAGCTGGAATAAATCCTGAAATTCAGGTTCAAGTTGATATTCTCCTGAAAGTATAATCTCCTTTGCTTCTTTTTGAGCAAGTGCCCATTTTTTCTGGAATAGGTAGGCATTTGCCAGAAGTGCCTTTGCTGCTCCTTTTGTAATCCGTCCCAAATCAGTTTTTGCATATTTTGATTTCTCAGGAAGATGGTCTCTGGCATAAATTAAATCTTTTTCAATCTGATCCCAGATCGTGGCTTTGGCTGATTTGGAAAGTCGATATTCATCGACAGTAGGAGTTTTAATACTAAGAGGTATATCACCAAAAATATTGATCAGGTAAAAATAATAATGAGCACGCATAAATCTGACTTCACCCAATAAACGTTCTTTAAGTGATTCACTCATCGTAATGTCAGTTAGGTGTGTAATGACATTATTCGCCTGGAAAATTGCTGTGTAACAAATGTTCCACATTGCCCGACATGAATAATTGTCAGACCGGGTTCTAAAATATTCAAGGTCCTTTACGAAAGGCCGGTCATTATCTGATTCTCCGCCTTTTTCAGCATCGTCTGAAGCAATGTCACCAAATTCGAATTTCTCAACTTCAAAATCGTACGACTGAAAATAGTTGTAAACTGCGGTTACTGATTCTACTGCATCGTTTTCAGTTTTGTAGAAACTGTCTGACGTCTGCACTGCCAATTGTGGACGGTCAATAAAGCTTTGATCACAGGCTGAAAACAGCATCAGCAAAAACGAAATATGTATCCACTTCTTTTTCATTTTGTCTGTAATCTAAAATTTAATACTTAAGCCAGTTAAAATAGTGCGAGCCTGAGGATATTTTGCAAAATCAATACCTGAATTCAACGGACTTCCGCTTAGATCGGCGAGTTCAGGATCAAGTCCGCTATAACGGGTAAAGGTATAGAGATTTTGACCTCCAACATAAATACGGCATTCCGAGATTCCGACTTTCTGACAAAGTCGTTTACTCAGGTTATAACCGATCTGAAGATTTTTAATTCGCAAGTATGAACCGTCTTCGATATACCATGATGACGGCCTGAGGTTATTGTTCGCATTACTAGCTGAGATCTGAAACTGAGTATTAGAAGTTCCTTCACCGTGCCACGCTTTTTCAATCATATTGGCTGGAGAATTGAAATATCCGGTGTTCTGATAAGTGTAATATTTAAACACATTAAAAATTTCACCTCCCTGACTCCCTTGAAGGAATAGAGTGATATCGAATCGGTGATATTCAGCAAAAAGGTTTATACCGTATGTGAAATCGGGATGAGGCGAACCTATGAACGTACGGTCTTCACCAGTAATCCGTCCATCGCCGTTCAGATCTTTGAACTTAAAATCTCCGGGACGAGTCAGAAAATCCTGATAATATATATCTTCCGAGGATAAGGCTTTGGCGAGATCTACCTGATGCTGGTTTTGAAAAACACCTTATACAATGTATCCAAAGAATTCGCCAATAGGCATACCAACCATCGTTTTTGTTGTATAGCCAAGTC
>JBBQXI010000168.1:0-8095 GCA_038209805.1 Bacteroidales bacterium
CTTCGGATGTGGTCAAGCAACGAAGTTTTACCGTGGTCAACGTGTCCCATTACGGTAACAATTGGCGCTCTTGGCAATAACTGTTCTTCAGTATCAGGTTCTTCTTCAATCGCAACCTGAATTTCGGCGCTTACAAATTCAACTTTAAAGCCAAATTCATCAGCCACAACAGCCATCGTTTCAGCATCCAAACGCTGATTGATTGACACGAACAGACCAAGACTCATACAAGTTGAGATTACACTGGTAACCGATGTATCCATCATGGTTGCCAACTCGTTAACTGAAACGAATTCGGTTACTTTCAGAATATTCAGATTTTCAGTGTCGCGTTCGGCCTGAGCTGCCATTTTATCGCTAACCATCTGACGTTTATCTTTCCGGTATTTCGATCCTTTAGATTTTGTCCCTTTGGTCGTCAGGCGAGCCAATGTATCTTTAATTTGCTTTTGTACATCTTCTTCGCTAACTTCCTTTTTAAGAAGTGTGCGTTTTTTCAAACCAGGTTTATCTCCAACTGGTCTTGGCGCTCCTCCAATATTTTTGGTAACCACCAATTTTTTCCGTTCGCCAGCAACAACTGGTTTATCGGCAACATTCACTCTTTGCTGCTGATTTCCCGGAATATCTTTTGAAATACGTTTTCTTTTTTTCTTGCGATTGGCCTGAGCCGCAGCATCATTAGAAGGACCTGCAGGCCTTTTATCTGAAGGAAGTTCAATCTTGCCAACTACAGTCGGGCCCGAAAGACGTTCGGCTCTTGCTTTTATAACAGTTGGTCCAACACGCTCAGGACGTTCAGATGGAGGGGTTCCCGGCTGAGCAGCTTCACTTTCTGATGGTTTTTGAATATCACGGCGAACTCGCTCGCGATCCTTGCGTTCATCTTCCTTCTGTTTTTTGCTCTTCTTTGCCGGTCTGGTCTTTTGATTCAACAGATCCAGATCGATCCGACCAACCACTTTAACATCTTCAACTGTTGGAACATTTGTTGTAACATGGTCAGAACTAAAACGGTCATCTTCTGATTCTACACGAACAGGCTCTTCCTTAACTTCAGGTATAATAACTGGTTCCGACTTGTGTTCTTTCGGTGGTTTATGAGCCTTAACTTCAGGAACAACGACAGGTATTTCCTGAACAGGTGGAGTTTCAACTACCGGTCTATGATGTATGGGTTTAGGTTTTTCAACAGGTGGAGCAGTTGGAACAACAGGAGCTACAGGTTCTTCTTTTTTCTTTACCCCACTAAGGTTTTCAAGATCAATCTTGCCAACAACTTTTGGTGATTCAATTTCCTGACGGTTGGTAGTGATTAGCTCTTCCTTGTGCTCTGGCCTTATCGGTTTGGGCTCAACGTGTGGAACAGCTTCAACCTTTTTCGGGTTATGATCTTTAATGATTACTTCGTCATCCTCATAATCATCATCAACATGCTTATTACCCGAATCTTTCACATCATCTAATGAGATTGATTCATGAGCACCACGATGACTTTTCAGATTGATTTTCTCTGACTCTTTTTTAAGACTGATGTCACCCTTATATTCTTTTTCAAGAAGATGGAATGCATCATCTGTAATCTTGTTGTTTGGATTTGTATCAATATCAAATCCCTTCTTGTGCAGAAATTCAACGATGGTTGAAATACCAACATTAAAGTCGCGCGCTACCTTACTTAGTCGTTTTATACTACTACCTATAACCATAAACCCACTCAGTTAAATAAACCTCAAAATAGTTTCTAAGGAATTAACGATGATGCAATTTTACATTCAAAATCTAAAATGCCCTAATTTTCAAGCAAAAATTTGAATAAACTTTCGCCTATTCAAATTCATTTTTAAGTATTCTAAGAACTTCGTCGATCGTTTCCTCTTCGAGGTCGGTTCTTTTGATCAGTTCTGACCGGGTAAGAGTTAATACGTTTTTAGCCGTATCGCAACCTATTGATTTCAGTTGATCAATTACCCAGCTTTCAATTTCATCGGAAAATTCATCCAGATTTACGTCTTCATCATCCTGAGCCACTTCGCGGTAAACATCAATTTCGTAGCCGGTAAGCTGGCTGGCCAATCTGATGTTCAACCCACCTTTTCCGATAGCCATCGAAACCTCATCGGGTTTCAGATAAACATCGGCTCTTTTGGTGTCTTCGTGTAACTTAATGGATGAGACTTTGGCCGGATTCAATGCACGTTGAATAAACAACTGATTGTTAGCCGAGAAATTTATTACATCAATATTTTCGTTACGTAATTCACGGACGATGCCATGAATACGAGATCCTTTCATTCCAACGCAGGCTCCAACCGGATCAATGCGTTCGTCGTATGACTCAACTGCAACTTTAGCGCGTTCGCCAGGAACCCTTACAATCTTTTTAATGGTAATTAAACCATCAAAGATTTCTGGAACTTCCAATTCGAAAAGGCGTTCGAGGAAAACAGGAGAAGTACGTGAAAGTATAATCAACGGGTTGTTGTTCCGTAATTCAACTTTGAAAACAACTGCACGCAGGTTATCTCCTTTTCTGAAATAATCAGAAGGAATCTGTTCTGTTCTTGGAAGAATCAGTTCATTGCCTTCGTCATCCAGAATCAGGATTTCCTTTTTCCAAACCTGATAAACTTCACCGGCAACGATGTCACCGATTTTGTTCTTGTATTTGTTGTAAATATGGTCTTTTTCAAGCTCCATAATGCGACTGGCAAGGTTTTGACGCAAGTTCAAAATGGCCCTGCGACCAAAATGTGCAAGCTTAACCTCGTCGGTTACTTCTTCTCCAATGTCGTAATCAGCGTCAATTTTTTTGGCTTCTTTCAAAGTGATTTGCCTGTTTGGATCTTCAAAATCCTCGTCAGCTACCACTTCCCTGTTGCGCCAAATCTCAAAGTCACCTTTATCGATGTTAATAATCACATCGAAGTTTTCATCTGTGCCATAGGTCTTTTGAAGAACATTTTTAAATACATCTTCCAATACGCTCATCATTGTGGCGCGGTCAATGTTTTTAAGTTCCTTAAATTCGGCAAAGGTGTCGATAAGATTAAGAGTCTCCATCTCGTCCCGGTTTTAGAATTTTAATACTTTTTTTGTTTCTTTTATCTCCGGATATCCAAGTGCATGAACTCGTGTTACAAGTTCCTTCTTTTTTGATCCTTCTGATTTTTCTTTTGTTGTCACCTCCAGATCAATTCCCTGATCGTCGGCTTTTAATAGTTTCCCAGTCAATTTTAATCCACTGGTCAGCAGTACATCAACTTCTGTATCTATATTTTTCTTATACTGCCGTAGCAAACTTAAGGGTTCACTTAATCCAGCAGAAAACACTGATAATTCGAAATCTTCCACTTCGCGGTCCAGATTACTTTCAACAAAACGGCTAATTTCGACAATTTGATTGATTGAAATGCCTGTGTCGCTATCAACCATGATATCAATGACGTTGCTTGACGAAACGGTTACATCAACCAAAAATTGGTCATCAGTAAGCTTTTCATTTACAAGTTCTGCTATTTTAACTTTGTCGATCATATTTTTGTAATAAAATAGGGGACTTTCGATCCCCTACGCTCTGGTTTCCCCAAATTGTCGCGACAAAAATAGTAATTTTAATTAAATTGTCAAAATCAATTCATTAAGGTTTCTGATTATCAGCAAAAAATAAGGACTATTGTCCTCTTTAAGAACAGATTTATACATGAACTTTCTATTTTTAGTATGTTTGTATATGAAAACACACATGCAATACCTTGAAAACAAATAAGAAGAAAATAATCAATGATCCGGTTTTTGGCTTTATCAACATCCGCTCCGAACTCGTCTTCGATCTAATTGAACACCCCTATTTTCAACGACTACGCCGAATTAAGCAATTAGGATTATCGTGCATGGTTTACCCGGGCGCCAATCACACCCGGTTTGAACATGCTCTTGGAGCTGTTCATCTGATGCGGTCGGCAATTGGAATCCTGAAATTAAAAGGGCAGGAAATTAGCGAAGAAGAAGCTGATGCTGTAACCGTTGCCATTCTTTTGCACGATATTGGCCATGGGCCATTTTCGCATGTACTTGAAAGTACAATTGTGCAAGGCGTACCTCACGAACGCATTTCGTTACTGCTGATGGAGGAACTGAACCGGCAATTCGATGGGAAATTAGACTTGGCTATCAAAATTTTTACCGACAATTATCCCCGACACTTTCTTCACCAATTGGTATCCAGTCAATTGGATATGGACCGACTCGACTATTT
Organism: Bacteroidales bacterium; assembly: GCA_038209805.1. Taxonomy (GTDB): domain Bacteria; phylum Bacteroidota; class Bacteroidia; order Bacteroidales; family Prolixibacteraceae; genus Aquipluma. Next base: position 4,259 of record JBBQXI010000168.1, read on the forward strand.
GAGCCGCGACAGTTTCTTTTCAGGAGTATCTGAAGGAGTAATCAGTTCGGAACGCATCATCAAGATGTTGAACGTAAAAAACGATGAGTTGGTGATTGAGTACAAAGGAATTTATTCCGTTGAGAATTTTCTGATTGCCCGGCGACTGATGTACTGGCAGGTTTATTTACACAAAACTGTTCTTTCGGCCGAATACCTTTTAATTAATGTACTCGCACGTGCTCGTGAACTGGCCTTGCAAGGATCAGACTTATTTGCAACTCCAGTATTTAAAGCATTTCTGACCTACAAAATAACTCTCGACGACTTTATTTTTAATCGGCTGATTGATGATCGTCCGGCATTGGATCTGTTTGCCAATCTGGACGACAACGATATTATTGCCTCCATTAAAGAATGGCAGAACCATCCGGATGCCATATTATCCTATCTTTCCCACTGCATCATCAACAGGCGCTTGTACAAAATAAAGATCAGCAAAAAACCTATTCCTGAGCAGAAAATATCTTTACTTAAAGAAAAAATATGCGCCCATTTTAATGTTTGCGATGAACTCGTACACTATTTTCTTATTGCCGACACCATATCGAATAACGCGTATAATCAGTCTTCCAACGAAAAAATTAATGTTTTATTCAAAAATAACAAGATGAGCGACATTGCAGATGCTTCGGATATAAACCTCTCTGTTTTTTCTGAAACGGTGAGGAAATATTTCATCTGTTACCCGAAAGAATTGGACATTAAGTAATTTAAACTATTTTTGCACGGCAAATCGAAAACGAATTATGGAATTCAAAGCTCAAAGTATAGCTGATTTTCTGGGAGGTACAATAGAAGGAGATACCAATGCTACAGTTACAGACGTAGCAAAAATTGAAGAAGGAAGGCCCGGAACATTAGCATTTTTATCCAATCCGAAATACAATAAATACCTATACGAAACAGAAGCTACAATCGTAATTGTAAATCAGGATTTTGAACCTGAGGCTGAAGTTAAACCTACCCTAATCCGTGTTCCTGACGCTTACAAAGCTTTCGCTTCGCTTCTCGAATTGTATCAGCAGGCCAAAGGCAACAAAACTGGCATTGAAAACCCTTCATTTATTGATGCTTCGGCAAAAGTTGGTAACGACGTTTATGTTGGGGCATTTGCTTACATTGGCAAGAATGTCCGCATCGGAAATCACGTAAAAATTTATCCGCAAGTGTATATTGGCGACAACAGCATTGTTGGCGACGACAGTATTTTATACGCCGGAGTTAAAATATACGAAGACACCAAAATCGGGGAAGCATGTATCATTCATGCCGGAGTTGTAATCGGATCGGATGGTTTCGGTTTTGCACCAATGGAAGATGGTACATACAAAAAAATTCCTCAGGTTGGAAATGTGATTCTGGAAGATTGCGTTGAAATTGGCGCCAACACAACGATTGACTGTGCGACAATGGGGTCGACCATCATCCGAAAAGGAACAAAAATTGACAATCTGGTACAAATCGCCCACAATGTTGAAGTTGGCGAAAATACAGTAATGGCTGCATTGACCGGAATTGCCGGCTCGTCGAAAATAGGCAAAAACTGCCGTTTTGGTGGTCAGGTTGGAATTGCAGGTCATATTACCGTTGGCGACAATGTTAACATAGGAGCCATGTCGGGTGTAAACAGCAGCATTAAATCGAATCGTACAATTTTAGGAGCACCAGCCATGGACATTGCTCAGGCGGCCAAAGTTTTTGCCATATTCCGCAACCTTCCCGCGCTTAGAGAACAGGTTATCGATATGGGAAAACAAATCGCACAAATTAAAATAAAGCTTGAAGAATAATTGAAATCAGGAATGACAATTAAACAAAAAACATTAGCAAAAGAATTCTCTATCAGCGGGAAAGGACTGCATACCAACTGTTTGGTAAACATGACCTTTAAGCCAGCTCCAATCAACCATGGATTTAAATTTCAGCGTATCGATCTTGAAGATAAGCCAATTATACCAGCAAGTGCCGAATACGTAGTTGATACATCAAGAGGCACGGTGCTCGGCATCGGAAATGCCCGGATTAGCACACTAGAACACAGTCTGGCTGCTTTAACCGGGATGGATCTGGATAATGTGTTGATCGAAATTGACAACGAAGAAGTTCCAATTTTGGACGGAAGTTCACGTTTTTTTGTTCAAGCCATTGAAAAGACTGGAATAGTTGAACAGGATGCCGAACGTGAATACTTTGTTGTTACCGAACGGATTGTTTACAAAAACGAAAAAACCGGATCGGAAATAATTGCGGTACCCGATTCTGAATATAATCTCAATATCTTAATATCATTTAATTCAACAGTACTTAACAACCAGTTTGCGGTTTTAAATTCGCTTTCCGATTTTAAAACTGAGGTTGCCAATTGCCGTACTTTTGTATTTCTGCACGAACTCGAATTTTTACTTCAGAACAATTTAGTAAAGGGAGGCGATCTGGATAATGCCATTGTAATTATGGATCGTCCGATTTCGCAGGAAGAACTTGACCGGATTGCCCTCATGTTTAATCACGAACGCGTTGAAGTAAAAGCGCAGGGAATACTGAACAACGTTGAATTGCAATACGATAATGAATGTGCCCGCCATAAACTTTTGGATGTAGTTGGCGATTTAACTTTGGCCGGGAAGCGAATTAAAGGACGCATAATTGCAACCAAGCCAGGTCATAGCGCAAATACTGAATTTGCGAAAATAATTATGAAAGCCATTCGGAAGGAAGATTCAAGAGAAAAGGTTCCCGTTTACAACTCAAGTACCCCGGTATTGATGGATGTAAATAAAATAAAAGAACTACTTCCACACCGTTATCCTTTTCTTTTGGTTGATAAGGTCATCGACATTCAGGATAATTACCTTGTAGGTGTAAAAAATGTAACAGCCAACGAACCGTTTTTTCAGGGGCATTTCCCTGAAGAACCTATTATGCCCGGAGTTCTACTTGTTGAAGCTATGGCTCAGGCTGGAGGAATATTTGTACTTCGAAACCTTGTTGGAAAATACTCCACTTATTTCATGAAAATTGACAATGTCAAATTCAGGAAAAAAGTAGTTCCCGGAGATACCATTATTTTCAAGGTTATCCTTTCATCGCCAATCCGTCGTGGAATCGCAGAAATGCGTGGATTATGCTACGTGGGCGATACCATTGTTGCCGAAGGTGATTATATGGCTCAGATTATAAAAATACAGTAAATTAGAAACAGAAAATAGTACAGAAATGAAACAACCATTAGCTTACGTGCACCCCGAAGCAAATATTGCTGAAAACGTAGTTATTGAACCTTTTGTGTCGATCGACAAAGACGTGATCATTGGTGAAGGCACCCGGATTGGATCGAGTGTTACCATCATGCCGGGAGTTCGTATTGGCAAAAATTGCCGGATTTTCCCTGGAGCCGTAATTGGAGCCGCGCCTCAGGATTTAAAATTCAGAGGTGAATATTCGACTGTTGAAATTGGCGATAACACAACCATTCGCGAATTTGTAACCATAAACCGAGGTACTGTAGCTAAAGGTAAAACTGTTGTTGGCAATAATTGTCTGCTGATGGCTTATGTACATGTGGCTCACGATTGTGTTGTTGGAAACGATGTGATTTTGGTGAACAACACTCAGTTGGCTGGCGAAGTAGTTATTGACGATTTTGCCATTTTAGGTGGAATGACCGCCGTACATCAGTTTGTACGTGTTGGTTCGCATGTAATGGTTTCAGGTGGCTCACTGGTTCGTAAAGATATTCCTCCATTTATTAAAGCTGGTCGCGAACCACTTTCGTATGTAGGTATCAACTCCATC
>JBBQXI010000169.1:0-8072 GCA_038209805.1 Bacteroidales bacterium
GTAAGTCTGTTTTGAGTGGCAAGGTCACCCGTCGAAATATTCATTGGTTTCACATCATATTCAGTGTTTTGACCTGAAAATTCCAAATCACCATTCTCCTTAATCTGGTTAAGTGAAGTTTGCTTGATCAGCTTGTTTTCCAATCCATCCGGACCTTGGGTCAAAAGTTGGCTCAGATTGGGATTAACCAATTTCGCACGGTTCGGGAAATAATAAACCGAGAACGTTTTTACATTGGGGGCAATAGACGCCCCGGTAAAAGAGTATGTAACTTTGCACGCTGTAAAAACCAGAGCGACGGAAACAACTGAAAGTAATATTTGTAGGGTACTTCGTTTCATAATTAATCGATGTCATATTCTTTAATTTTCCGGTAAAGCGTTCGCTCCGAAATTCCCAGTTCGCGAGCTGCATATTTTCGTTTTCCTTTGTGTTTTTCGAGAGCCTTCTGAATCATCTCAACTTCCTTATCTTCGAGCGACAACGATTCTTCAACAAATTCTTCCGTATCAAAAATATTTTCGTGTGCTACAGGCTTGGCATTTGCTCTTGTGGCAACTGGTTGATCCGGAACATAATTGCCATTTTCTGTTTGGTAAAGTTTACGAATCAGCTGAGCATTATCGTCGCGGACATCGGCAATGTTGGTTTCATTCTGAATAATATCATGAACCAATTTTTTCAGGTCGTTCATGTCTTTTTTCATGTCGAACAAAATCTGGTACAAAATTTCGCGCTCCGACGAAAATGTTTTTTCATCAACGTTATGGTACAAAGCCGGAAGCTTATTTTCGTTGCTTACCGGAATGTAGCGCATTAACGTTTTCCCGTCAATGATACGTTCTTTTTCGATGATCGAAATTTGCTCAGTAATATTTTTCAATTGGCGCACATTGCCTGGCCAGCGGTAACTAAGCAACACTCCCACCGCTTCGTTATCCAAACGTATTGCTGGCATGCGGTATTTATCGGCAAAATCAGAGGCGAACTTCCGGAAAAGCAGATGTATATCTTCGGAACGGTCACGTAGGGGTAGAACCCTGATTGGAACCGTATTCAATCGATAATATAAATCTTCACGAAATCTTCCTTTTTCAATGGCATCGAGAATATTCACATTGGTAGCACCAACAACCCTGACATTGGTTTTCATCACTTTCGATGATCCCACTTTCATAAACTCACCGGCTTCGAGTACACGCAGTAACCTCACCTGTGTAGAAAGTGGCAATTCACCAATTTCGTCGAGAAAAATGGTTCCGCCGTCGGCTTCTTCAAAGTATCCTTTTCTGTCGGCCATTGCACCTGTAAACGAACCCTTTTCGTGTCCGAAAAGCTCCGAATCAATGGTTCCTTCAGGAATAGCGCCGCAGTTTACTGCAATGTACTTTCCATGCTTCCTTGTCGAAAACTGATGAATAATCTGCGGGAAGGATTCTTTCCCGGTACCGCTCTCGCCTGTAATCAAGACAGAAAGGTCGGTTGGTGCAACCTGAACCGCAATCTCAATCACATGCAGCAAAGCAGGCGAACTGCCAATAATTCCGAATCGTTGTTTTATTTCCTGAATATCCATTATGAGGACAATATGTTTTTTAGCTTTGCAAAATTACTATTTTAACATTTAAGTTCAGTTCAAAATTAAATTAACTTTGATTTCAAAGCCTTAAGCTATGTATGTTTTAACATGTTTTAGCTTTTTAGCGTGAATTCATCAAATGTAATCATCACATGAACTTTATAGGAATTATCCCCGCCCGTTTTCAATCGACCCGTTTCCCTGGGAAACCGCTGGCAAATTTGGGAGGTAAACCCATCATTCAATGGGTGTACGAAAATGCAAAAGCAGCATTGGAAAATGTTTATGTAGCAACCGATGACGAACGAATTTATCAGGCTGTTGAAGCTTTCGGAGGGAAAGCAGTTTATACATCGCCGAATCACCAAAGCGGAACCGACCGCTGCGCAGAAGCTGCTCTGAAAATCGCAGAGTTACTAAAATTTGATGTGGTGATCAACATTCAGGGTGACGAACCTTTTATCAGGCCTGAGCAAATTGAAGGGCTTAAGGCTTGCTTCGATTCACCTTTGGCTGAAATTGCAACATTAATAAAACCCATTACCAACGCTGCCGAAATTACCAATATTAACCGACCCAAAGTGGTGGTTAACAAGAACAATGAAGCTATGTATTTTAGCCGTTCGCCTATCCCCTTTGTACGCGATAGCAAGCCGGACGAATGGATCAACAGGATTACTTTCTTCAGCCACATTGGCATGTATGCTTATCGATTCGACATTCTGCTTGAGTTGACTCAATTGCCACTTGGTATTCTTGAAAAAGCCGAATCGCTCGAACAATTGCGCTGGCTCGAAAATGGGTACCGTATCAAAACGGCACAAACTTCGTTCGAGAATATTGGCATCGATACTCCTGAAGATCTGGAGGAAGCGCGCAAATTCCTAAAGTTGTAGATTTGCAATTTAAATCTTAATGAACCGGAAATAGTACTTAGTCATTCGGAAAGTCACTTCGAAAATACCACAATGATCATTGACTTTTCTTGTTAGTGCGTATTATTTCAGATTGTAGGTTTTCAGTGAATCAGGAATCAACTTATTGTTTTTACAGGCATAATTGTTTTTCCGGAGGAAGTTATCCAGCTCATCTTTCATCTGCTTTTGGTGGTTGCTATTTCCCTGTGATTCAAGGTTCAAATCAGGCGCAATCCGATAAACAGCTTGGTTCGATAGGAATTGATCGGCACTCATAATATCCAGAATTTCATTCTTATTCCGCATCAACGGATAAGTCTGCAAACTTCGGAAGTCAACTGAGTTATCCAGGCCATGACCAATCCATGCGGCTACCGTTGGACGTTTGATGTATTTCGCACCATTGAGCATCGCAATTAATGATGGTGTAATGTCGAAATGGGTAACGACTGACGAAAATTTTTCAGCCTTTTTCAGCATCGGAGAATAAATTACCAACGGCACGTGGAAGCGGTCTATTTGAGTGCTGATCGGTATTTCAGGCATGCGGTGATCGCCTGTGATAATGAAAATCGTATTCTGAAATGAGCTTAATTTGCTGTATTCTTTCATGAAAGACCGGAACGAGTCATCAAAATAAAGGATGGATGCAAACTGTGCATCATATTGACGATCAAATGCTTTTGTTTTATCTGTCAGCTCCAGTGAATTCAGACGATCGTTAAATTTCTGGTTGTAATAGTCCTGATTAGTCACAACAAAGGGAGAGTGCATAGCCACTGTCAACATAACATCAAGTCTTCTTAAATCGGGATTTGATCTAACATACTCAATATTTCTACGAAAAATCTCACGATCGCCATATCCCCATGAAAATCCACTGCTCCCTGAAGGGAGTTTTGTGTAATCGGCGCCAAATTTGCGGCTGTCGATAATCTGGTCGGTTCCTTGCCGAAGAAGAAAAGATTCCATGTTATCAAATTCAGCTTCACCTCCATAAGTAAATGAACTTGTATAACCGGCCTGTTTTTTTAACAGACTAATCAAACTGAGATGATCGGGCATATTTTCGGCTAACTCGGCAAACCCGTGATCACCAAAAGGTAGTGAAGCAAGGGTTGATGGCAATACTTGAAAAGTCCGTCCGGAGGTACTCAGGCAATTCTCCCAATACAGACTTTTTTGCATCAACGAATCGAGAAAAGGAGTAAAACTTCCCAAATAAGCATTTTCGCCACTGTAGGCACGCCCAAGACTCTCAACAATTACAAGCACAATATTTGGAGGTGTTTCCCCCAAATTAAAATACTTTCCGAGTACATCCGGAGTAGTTTCCTGATGCAGGAATGGAAAATCCGGATTGATATACGTAAACGGATTTCCTTCAGAAGAAGAAGTAACCGGTGTAAAAGTGAATGTTTTATTGTTTAATGATCCTTGGTTGATGTAATGACCAAACATACTTTCGAAAAAAAAGTTAAGTTTATTGGAGGCAACAAACATGCTGAATTCATCGTCGTATTTGGATGAATCGGTCTCAAGTTGTTTGAGTGGAAGCAGAGAAATAATCATTGAAGCTGCCAATAAACCAATTATCCATGGTTTTAATCTGAAATAAACATGGTTGCGAAAAACCCGAATCATAATTGTCAGGAAAAGGGCAATCATAATAGACGGAAAAAGATTCATTCCGCCTGAAGCCGAAACAGTATGTTGTATTTCCTGAAGTGAGTAACCTAATAAGTCGGCACCAAGAGGTACTCTGGCTGTCTCGAAATACTGCATTAAAAGCATATCTCCAAGAATCAACAAGATGCTGATGGTAATAAAAAAGATGCGGGCTGCTTTCTGACTGAAATAGGCCAACAGCAGGTAGGGAAGCATTAAAATCGCGGAAACACGCAAATATAAAATCAGATCGAATTTTAGCCCTGAAATCAGACTCAGGTAACTGCCCTCCGGATAATTAGAGAAATTAGAAGTAATTACGAATTCATAAAAACGAACAATCAGAATCATAGATGCCAAAATAAAACTCAGGCTAAGAAATCGTCTTAATGAACGAACGATAAGCTGTATTGATTCTCTGTAATTCATCCTAAAAATGTGTTAAAATAATCGAGCTATGCTGATATCGAAAGAGTAATAACCTGAATAGGTTCCCGGAATTAGTTCTTCGTTTCCCCAGGTAGCGCCTCCATTCAGAATCCAGATACGACTAATGATATGGTTATATTCCATTCGAATCGAACGCGTTTTTAAGGTTAATCTGGATTTTGCATTGATATCCACCAAATTTTGATTGTCATCGGGAGAAACGCCATAACCAAGGCGCAATCCAATATAATTCTCAGGATCTGAAAAGTAGCGCCTGGCTTGCAATTGTCCTGAAACGGAAGTTCCATCAGAGCCCGGAGTTACATACGAGCGCAAAGAAATCCAATAGTTACTGACGTATTTTCCGAGCGTAGCGGTAAAGATTGACACATTAGAACTGCTAAAATACAGTTGCCTCATGCCGATTGATCCTTCGAATGATTTTGGAAAATTATGATACAATTCAATCCCAAACCGGTTATCAGGAAAACCCGAACTTTTAGAAAATCCATAATTCAGATATACGTAATTGTTCTCACTGATTTTGGGGTAGGCATCCAGTTCGTATTGGAAGCCAGTGTCACCAAACCTTTGAGCCATATTCACCCGAGCAATAACAGATCCTAATTTAGTTTTGCGGCCATAGGAGAAAGCAGTCAACTGCCAGGGGTCGCGGTTAAAATCCTTATCGAAGAAGTCGAGGGTATACGAAATTTTCAATTTGTTTTTCATTACATCAGGTCGGTATTCCTGTAATTTTTTCAACGCTTCAGCCTGACCCGGATATTTCTGAATAAAATCCTCCAGTGTGGTAACGGCTTCTCTATATTTTTCATTGCTATGAAGTATTCTGGCCTTTTTTAGCAGAAAATCTTCAGAATATGGAGCCTTTTTCAAGGCCAAATCGCAGTATTCGATAGCCTTATCATAATTTTCAGACCAATACTCCACATCGACAAAAGCATCCAACGCATCCATATTGTTGGGGTTGCGACTAAGCACTTCGTTCAGAACAATCCTGGTCGAATCGTACTTTCCATCCCAAGCGTAGGTTCGTCCAAGAAGCAAAGCAACATCCGAATCGAATCCATTTGCCAGAATTGCCCTGCAAAGCTGGCGAGCCTTAGCCCGATCTCCGTTAAAAGCCAAATTTCTTGCTTCCTCGTACGACTGAGCCGAAACATTGAGAAATAAACCATTCAATACCAAAATAACCAATACTAAAAATGGCTTTACTGAAGTTTGGTGCTTTATATCAGTTCTTAATCGGATCATATCATTATTTTTTCTGAATGCCTTTTGTTATTTCTTATCGTCAAATCCAACACGCGTCATATTTCCCCAAGTTTTCTTCTTCCGGATAAAGAAGTCGAAATTTCCACGCAAAGCCCAGTAAACAACTAGTGGATGAAAGATAATTGGTTCAATCCATGCAGTCAGCAGAAGTTTAATAATCATGCGCTTTTTCTTATACCTATTGTATGCCAGAAGATCGTATAAGATTGCATAGGTCGAAAAAGTTATGGAAAAAGTATAAACAAAGAACAGCATGACATAAAAAAATGGCCAGTTCGGATTGCCAAGAAAAGCAATAACCAAGAAATAAATAATACCAAGCAGTTCAATGATCGGAGCCAACCACTCAAAAAATACCCAAAAAGGATGAGAAACCATTCCCATGAATCCGTATTTTCTATTGAGGAAAATATTCCAATGAATGAAAAGAGTGTCGATGGTTCCACGAGTCCATCGATTTCTCTGGCTTCCCAAAACTTTTAAAGTAACCGGAACTTCTGTCCAACACAATGGATCTGGAACATACGCGACTTTGTATTTGATATTTTGCTGCGACATGTATTTCCTCATCCTCACCACCAATTCCATATCTTCGCCAACAGTTTTAGTGTAATAACCACCACAACCAATTGCAACTTCTTTATCGAAAAGTCCAAGTGCACCCGAGATTAGCAGAAGTCCATCTAACCGGCTCCATGCCAATCTTCCCATCAGGAACGCCCGTGTATATTCGATAACCTGAAAACGCGCCCATAAATTATTGGGGACATCAATTTCAATGAGCTGTCCGTCAACAATTTTGCATGAATTGGCAATTCCAATAACGCCTCCAGTTGCAATCACCCTACGGTAAGGTTCTTCAAGAAATGGCTTAATCATTTTCTGAAGTGCATATGGATCAATTATCGAATCAACGTCAATCGATATAAAATAGTCGCCTTTCGCAATATTGATTCCAGAATTGAGGGCATCAGCTTTTCCTCCGTTAAATTTATCAACAATAGTAAGGTTATTGAATGCTCTTTTCTTTGATTTGTAAATACCACGGATTTCCTGACAAGGTATTTTATAGTCAAACACATAAGTGACTTTTTCGAGATCAAAAGCTTCGATAGCTTTTTCAAGGGTATTGTCCTTACTTCCATCATTTACAACCACGATTTCAAAATTTGGATAGTAAAGTGCCAGTAGTGCTTTAATATTTTCAACAATGGTAAGCGATTCGTTATATGCCGGAGCTATAACTGTAATCATTGGGGCAAAAGGCGACGAAATGATAGCATCATAATTTGTATTTAGCGCAGCGAAATGATTCCGAATCAGTTCTCTGGCAGAAACGATGGCAAGCCATAAATACAAACTAAATATGCAGATTGCATAGATCAAAAAGAAATTCTCGAATATACCTGATATGAATTCTTTATACATTTGATTCAGTTTCTGGGATCGGTTACATGAGCCAGGAACAGGTCAATTTCTAATTCGCTGTTCTGATTTAAAATATTTAACCTTTCCTGCCCTTCATTGTTCATATAATATAATGAACGGCATGCTTCAGTTTTTAACGAGGTGGATTCTGATTGAATAATAGACTCCAGAAAATCAAAATCTTCCTCATCGCCAATATTTTTCAATGCTTTTATAATTTCAAGCTTATTGTTTCGGGTTTCTGATTGATACATATTCTTAATCATTTGCTTCCCCTCATAAAGACGTAAATCATTTACTGCATGAATCGAAAGAAATCTGGTTATTTCTAAAGGACTATCAAGTAACTTATAAATCGCTGTGGCATTTTCAAGTTGCTGGAAAAATATAATCATACGCAAACTAAAATTTCGTATAGTAGGAATTTCGGAATCAAGGTAATCTACAAACGCAGGAACAGGAACCTGATGAAGCCTGAAGGTAAAAAAAGATGATAGTTGTGTCCAGCGAGGAAATGGACTTGTTAACGTCTTCAAAAACGCGAAAGGGTTTTCGGGATAAAGACGGACATATGCGACTTGAGCTTCTGTTCTTACCAGAAAATGTGAATCGTTAAGATAATTTGGTATAATTTCTTTGGCATTTTCAGGATCAAGATTGGTCAATGCCTTCAGTCCTTCAATCCGTCTATGGTAAAATATTGATTTTGTCAGCTTTAAAGAATCCTTTTCTAATCCGAGATTTATAAATATTTG
>JBBQXI010000170.1:0-8064 GCA_038209805.1 Bacteroidales bacterium
CATTGTTACCATTCAAAATACAAATTATACTACGATTTGTAACTCTTATGGTTTCTATTCCATATCCATTCCTGAAGGCGATTACACCATTAATATCAGGCAAATGGGTTATGCGAATCAGCTTTTCCACTTGAAACTTCACTCCAGTCAACTTATTAATTTCAAGATGAATGCGATAAGTTACGAGCTTGATGATGTAGAAGTGAGTGGCCAACGAGGTGACCGGAATGTTTCTTCTCTGGAAATGGGTAATGTAAAGATTAATCCGAAGCAAATTGAGAATATTCCGGTGCTTTTTGGCGAACGCGATCTGATAAAAACGATGCAGTTGATGCCCGGAGTGAAACAGGCAGGTGAAGGTAATACAGGCTTTTATGTACGTGGCGGCGGATTAGACCAAAACCTGATTCTGCTCGACGAAGCTCCGGTTTACAATGCCTCTCACTTGTTGGGCTTTTTCTCTGTTTTTAATTCGGAAGCCATTCGCGACGCCAACCTACTCAAGGGATCAATTCCCGCGGAGTACGGTGGTCGTGCTTCATCTGTGTTGGATATCAGGATGAAGGAAGGAAACATGAAAGAATATGAAACCACCGGAAATGTTGGATTGATTGCATCGAACCTGAGTTTTGAAGGGCCGATAAAAGAAGATGTGAGCTCGTTTATGGTGAGTGCCCGCCGCACCTATGCCGATTTGTTTCTGCAATTTGCACCAGATAAAGACATTCGTGATGCCAAGTTGTATTTCTACGACATCAATATGAAAACCAACTTTAAACTGAATCCATCAAGCCGGTTATTTATTTCAGGTTATTTCGGTCGCGACAAGTTTCGGATTCCGGATCAATTTGGATTTGACTGGGGAAGCAAAACGGCAACAGTCCGGCTCAACCATACGTTTAGCGAAAAACTATTTTCGAACAGTTCTTTTATTTTCAGCAATTATTCGTATCAGATTGATCTTTCAGGAGATAATGATGTTGTTATGGGCTCGCACATTCAGGATTTTAACCTGAAACAGGATTTCAGCTGGTATCCAAATACCCGAAACACGCTAAAATTTGGCGTTAACCTGATTGCCCATAAAATAGTTCCGGGGGAGATCGATGCTTCACCAACCAGCATTTACAATTCGCTGGCAGTGAAACCACGAAGGGCATTTGAGAATTCAGTGTATATTTCAAATAGTCAACAGTTAACCGGGCGTTTGCAGGTTTATTATGGTTTGCGGTTGGCTTTGTTCTCGAATATTGGGCCAGGCGATTTTTACCAGTTCGATGTAAATGGAAAGCTTTTACAATTGATTAGCTATGATCATTTTAAATGGGTGAGAACACAAGGCGGACCAGAACCCCGGCTGGCAATCAATTACCAGTTGAGCAGTCAGGCTGCTGTTAAAGCATCTTACAACCGCATCTACCAGTTTATTCATTTGCTTTCCAATTCAACGTCGTCGACACCAACCGATGTTTGGTTGCCAAGCAGCGATAACGTGAAACCACAACTGTCCGATCAGTGGTCGGTGGGTTATTTCAGAAATATGAAACAGAATATGTTCGAATCATCCATCGAAGTCTATTACAAAAATCTGCAAAACCAGATCGATTACCGGAATGGTGCCGACCTGGTTTTTAACTCGACCGTTGAAGCCGAATTGGTTTATGGACGCGGCTGGGCGTATGGCGCCGAATTTTTATTCAGGAAGAATTACGGAAAGCTGACAGGCTGGCTGGGTTACACATGGTCGAAAACGATGCGGCAGTTCGACCTGATCAACGATGGCAACCCGTTTCCCGCACGGCAGGATAGACGTCATGATATTTCTATAGTAGCGATGTATAATTTGAGCCGGAAACTAAATTTTTCGGCGACTTGGGTTTACAATACAGGAAATGCTGTAACTTTCCCCAATGGGAAATACACCATCGACGGAAAAACGATAGGGTATTACACCCAACGAAACGGATATCGGATGCCCGATTATCACCGGCTCGATTTGGGTGTAACCTGGATCAGAAAACAGACAGCGCGTTTTGAATCGAGTTGGAACTTTTCGGTTTATAATGCATATGGTCGCGAAAATGCTTATTTTATCTCTTTCAGGCAAAATAAAGATAATCCTGACCAAACAGAAGCTGTCCAGATTTCATTGTTTAAGTTCATTCCATCAGTAAGTTATAAGTTTAAATTCTAAATCTATTTGAATAAGTTTCTCTCCATATTGATCATGCTATTGGCCAGTCTTGCTTTTTCGTCGTGTGAAAAGGTGATTGAGATTGATTTGGCCGATTCAAAATCTATTATTGTGATTGAAGCCTCCATAACGAGCAATAAAGAGCCATTCACGGTGTTGATTTCGAAGACTTCACCCTATTTTGGCACATCATCATCCAATTCAGTATCGGGCGCAATTGTGAGCGTAAGAGCTGAAAATGGGAAACCCAGATATTTTAAAGAATCGTCGCCGGGCATTTATAAATTAGAAAAGACTGTTGCCCTTGCAAATTACTGGTATATTATCGATGTTGAATATGAGGGAATTACCTATTCAGCCCGTTCGTACCTACATGAAATGATACCAATTGCTGACATTAGTTTAACTTATTTCGATGGCTTTGGTTTTTTCGACAGCGGTTATAAAGTAAATTGCTTTGTTCGCGATCCTGCTGGTGTTGATAACTATTACCGGATGAAAATCTATGTGAATGGAAACGCTGTGACTGACGAAGGAGAAATCAACCTTTATTCGGATAAGCTTTTTGACGGCAAGTTAATTGGACTCGTTCAGCACTCTGCCGTTTTTCAGGAAAATGATAATATAACTGTTGAGCTTCAGTCGATTGACAAAGCTGCTCACGATTATTTTTCGACACTCGAAAATATCTCCGGCATAGAAATAATTCAATCTGCTTCACCAGCCAACCCGATCAGTAATTTCAACAATGGAGTACTCGGCTATTTTTCAGCCTATTCTTTTGACCGCAAACCCATCGTTGTCAAGGATTATATCAGTAATTAATTCACTATTTCTGCTGTGATCATCTGATGGATTATAAACCCGACCTTGGTAAACTGCATTTTTTAAATTTCCTTTATACATCATTTAAAACCTGAAACTTTGAAAATAGTAGTATTGGATGGATTTGCCATGAATTCTGGCGACCTCTCATGGGATAGTCTAAATGAATTGGGCGAATGTGTAATTTTTGACAGAACCAAGCCTGAAGAAGTTCTCGGCAGAGCCGATGGTGCAGATGCATTAATTACCAACAAAGTCATCATCAATAAAGAACTGATGGCCAAGTTGCCTTCATTGAAATATATTGGTGTTACGGCTACAGGGTACAATGTTGTTGATGTCCAGGCCGCTGCAGAGCGAAATATTGTGGTTACCAACATTCCGGCATACAGCACCAATTCGGTTGCGCAATTGGTTTTTTCGCATATCCTGAATGTGGCCAATCGGGTTGAACTTCATGCCAATTCAGTAAGAAAAGGCGATTGGATCAATAGTGCTGATTTCTCATATTCCAAAAGTTCGCAAATAGAACTCTCAGGAAAAACGCTTGGAATAGTTGGATTTGGCCGCATTGGCCGTAAAGTAGCTGAGATTGGGCTTGCTTTCGGCATGAAAGTTATCTTCCAAAATCGTTCAGAAAAAACGAATTTGCCATCCGGAATTATTCAAAAAGGGATATCAGAAGTTTTTACTGAAAGTGATTTTGTGAGCTTAAATTGTCCGCTAACTGCAGAGAATGCTGAATTTGTAAACCGCGATTTACTGACAACAATGAAACCAACTGCGGTTCTGATTAATACCGGAAGGGGCGGGTTGATCAACGAGCAGGATTTAGCCGATGCACTCGATGCCGCTCAGCTATCGGCAGTTTGTCTCGATGTGCTTTCAACAGAACCTCCATTGCCGAATAATCCGTTGATTCCGTTGCAAAATTGTTTTATTACTCCGCACATTGCATGGGCAACATTTGAAGCCCGTCAACGTTTATTAAATATTACCATCGATAACCTGAAAGGCTTTATCACAGGCAATCCTCAAAACAAAGTGTAGAATCTATTGGGTTCGTTTTGAGCAACCTGACGACTATGATTGTCGTAGATAAAGGCAGTTTAAATTTAAAAATCAGGCAAAATGAAAACGATCAGCGCACTTGTGATCATTACCTTGTTTCTTGGGTTAACTGGTTTTAGCCAGAATGATAAAAAAGAACTTAAAGCCAGGCAACGACTTGAAATGTCTCAACTTATCCAAAGTGGACATTTTCGGTTTGTCGCCCGCTCAGCCAATTCAAATTTGGGGAACTTTAATAATTTATCATCAAATTACGATCTGACTTTTGACAGCCTTCAGGTAAAAGCGTATTTGCCGTATTATGGGAGAGCATATTCTGCTCCATACGGTGGTGGAAGCGGAGGTGTAAAATTTGATCTAAAGGCAAAGAAGATTGATTGTATTTACAATGAGAGAAAGAAAATGTTTGTGATTTCAACAGAGTTAAAAGATTCTGACGAGTCGTACGCAATCTTTCTAAATACAGGATTGGATGGATATGCTGATTTAAAAATTATTTTCCGGAACCGGCAATGGATTAACTATAGCGGAACTATTGAAAAGCTTGAGAAAATGGTTAAATAAAAAATAGAAAGGACCAGAATTTCTGGTCCTTTGATGATTTTATATGTAAATGTCATCCCCTGGGGTAACACTTATTTCATTTGTTTTAATTTTTATTCCTCATCAATTTGTTCGTCGCTAAATTTATAATCAAGTTCATCAAGATTCTCATCTGCAAAATCGTCGTAAATAGATAATCTGCGTTTAGAACTCTTATCCTTGTGCAATTTGGTGTTTTTTATGGAATCACCATCCGTTTTTAAAGGTTCAATACCTTTCTTCGTGATTTTCAGATTCTTGTTAGTTTTCATCGCGAAAAATCTAAAAGTTTGATAATTAAAAGTTTAAAAGTTTATAAATTATAAAATTATTCGTTCGTTAAACTATGAAAAAAAAACATACATCCAAGTATTTTAATCTGAAAAATATAGTCTATTTTTTTTGAGGCTCTGATAATCTGATTATTATGCTACATACCTGAAAATATATTTACTTTACGACTAAATGTATTTAAATGTTATTGGTTCGCTCTGAAAAATTTCTGGTAGTTTTAAATCTGTAATAGCAATGCTCCGTTCATGAAAAAATATTTTGTTTCTTTCTTTATGCTCATTTATTTGTTTGCTTCAGGGCAAATTTCTTCAAACGAGAAAAAAGCAGGCAAACTGTTCGAGCAGGCAAGAATTGCCTATGAAAGTAAACTTTTCAATAAATCGCTGAATTTTCTGGATGATGCATTGGCCATCAATCCTGAATTTTTAGATGCTTATCTGCTTAAGTCAGATATTTATATGGATATCGATTCTGTTGGTCTTCAGATAAAAGCCGTTGAAGCTGCTCTCAAAATTGCTCCTGATAAAAATTCAAAGCTATATTATTTGTTAGGGAAAGCTTATTACCGTTCAGGAAGATATCAAAATGCAAGTGATGCATATGAAAATTATCTCAAACGGGTTGAAGCGAATACTCCATTAGCAGCTAAAGCCCGTCAAAGCATCGAGAAATGTATGGGAGCTGTAAACTTATTGAACCATCCGGTTTCATTTCAATCGGTAAATTTGGGCGATAATATTAATTCCGAAGATGATGAATACTGGCCTACAATTACGGTAGATGGTAAAACCCTTATTTTTACCCGATTAGTAGGTTCAAAAACAATTTCATCACAACATCCTATAGCTCAGGAAGACTTCTATACATCAGACCTTGTTGATAATATTTGGCAACCAAGTACACCAATAACATCAATCAATACCATATACAACGAAGGGGCACAGACAATTTCAACAGATGGGAAACTCTTATTTTTTACGGCATGTACCCGAAATGATGGAATAGGCAGTTGTGATATATACTATTCGCGGTTTAAAGGAGGAAGCTGGTCATTACCTCAAAATGCCGGTGAACCAGTGAATTCCCCTTCTTGGGAATCGCAACCTTCCATTTCAGCGAATGGCGAGATCCTGTATTTTGTGAGTAGCCGAAATGGAGGTAAAGGTGGAATGGACATCTGGAAATGCAACTTAAAAGGCTTTTCAACATTGGGAACTCCAATTTGGGGAACTCCAGTCAATCTGGGCGATTCAATTAATACACCGGGAAATGAAATGTCGCCGTTCATCCACTCTGATGGTAAAACGCTCTATTTCGCTTCTGATTACTGGCCTGGAATGGGCGGTTATGACCTATTTTATTCCAGACAGAAGAATGATTCTGTTTGGTCGAAACCTCAAAATATCGGCTATCCGATTAATTCATTTAAAGATGAACAAGGTTTAGTGGTTGATGCTGCCGGGGAAAATGCCTATTACTCTTCGGATCGACCAGGATCAAAAGGAATGGACATCTATTCTTTTGAATTATATGAAAAGGCACGGCCAACACCTGTTTCGTACATTAAAGGAAAAGTAGTTGACGAAGATTCGGGAGCTCCGATTTGTGCCAAGGTTGAATTGACTGATCTGGAAAATTCGAAGTCGGTGATCAGAGGGGAGTCTTGTTGGGAAAAAGGTGAATTTCTGATGTGTCTTCCGCTCGGTAAAGAATACGCCTTTAATATAACTAAAGAAGGATATTTATTCTATTCAGATAACTTTCAATTGAAAGAAAAGAAAGAAATTATTGATCCCTACATTCTTGAGATTAAGATGAAAAAGATAAAAGTTGGAGGCGCAGTCGTTCTACGAAATGTGTTTTTCAATACAGGATCATTCGATCTGCTACCAGAATCAAAAGTTGAACTTCAGAAATTAATCGAGTTTCTGAACTTGAACAAAACCGTTTTTATAGAAATAGAAGGACATACCGATAATGTTGGTAACGATGAATTGAATCAGAAGTTATCAGAATCGAGGGCTAAAGAAGTATACAAGTATTTGATTAATAAAGGAATTGATGACACTAGAATGAAATACAAAGGATATGGACTGACACAACCAGTCGGTTCAAACGAAACACCCGAAGGAAGGGCACTAAACCGAAGAACCGAATTCATGATCATAAAAAAATGATAGAAACAAATCGGAAATTACTTTAATCCATTTTGTCTGAAACACTCAGAGTACTGCTTATCAACATCCAAAATGTGATGATCAATCCAATCTTTCAGATAGTATAATAATTCGATCGTCAGGGTAACTTCACCGGTTCTTAATTCAGCCTTAAAGGACGAAACCTTTTCCTTAAAATCCTGATGTTCCTTAATATGTTCGGCAGAACCCTGATAATTAAACCGTTGAAAGAAAAACTCTTCCTTCTGAAAATGAATAATAGCATATCTTTCTACTTCAGAAATAGTTTGTGTTATAATAGCATTGGCCTGCCCTTGTTTCATGGCCTCAAGCAAATTGTTTAAATGCCTGAATAATTCTTTATGTTGATTATCAATAGACTGTATACCAACACTGTATTTCTCTTCCCATTGAAACATCTGGAATTCTTTAAAATTTTGAGTGCAAATTTAAAATAACTTTTTAGTAAGTTTTCAAAAGTATCCTGAACTTAAATCAATATCTCAGTTGTTAAATATCAAAGCATAAATTATCAAGAACGTAAGGAGTTTGCTGATAAACGTAATAATTCAGCCAATTTGATATCAGCAAATTAGCATGACCTCTCCAACGCATCAACGGTTCGTTTTCAGGATCGTTGTCCGGATAATAGTTGATCGGAATTTCAATTGGCAATTTTTTCTTCAAATCGCGTTTGTATTCGGTATCCAACGTGTATCTCGAATACTCGGAATGCCCGGTCACAAAGAATTGCCGGCCATCATAGGTCATTACCATGTTTACGCCTGACTCTTCCGACTTCGCAACAATATTCAATTCAATTACTTTCTGAATGTCTTTTTCCAAAACTTCAGTGTGACGCGAATGCGGGACAAAGTATTCGTCATCGAAACCTCTGAAGATAGGCAGAGTATCATTTAA
>JBBQXI010000171.1:0-8060 GCA_038209805.1 Bacteroidales bacterium
TTGTCAAAATATGCACTATCTTAGTGCATATTTATTATATTTACAGAAAATAAACTGCTATGAACAAATTATTTGAACAGTTTCAGAAGCTTCTAAGAGAGACAAATACCGGTTTCATCCGATACATTTATGCTGAAATAAACTGGAAAAGTCGAATGATCGGACTTACCGGGCCGCGCGGAGTTGGGAAAACTACTCTGATTTTACAGCATATTAAAAAGAATCTGAATACTGCTGAAACGCTTTATGTAACTGCTGAGGATTTTTATTTTGCCGACAACAAGCTAATTGATTTAGCGGATGCTTTTGTAAAGCGCGGCGGGAAATACCTGTTTATTGATGAGATTCATAAATACAAAGACTGGGCGAAGGAACTAAAACTGATCTATGATTATCATCCGGAACTGAATGTGGTATTTACCGGTTCATCTATACTGGATATCAAAAAAGGAGCTTCCGATTTAAGTCGCAGGGCTGTAATGTATACTATGCAAGGTTTGTCTTTCAGGGAGTATTTGCAATTGTTTCATCAAATGGCTGTCCAGCCGTATTCTTTGGAAGAAATTCTGGATCATAAAGCCGAACTTCCCGGAGTAAAACATCCATTGCCTTTTTTTGAAGATTATCTGAAAAGAGGGTATTATCCTTTTGCATCAGAGGAAGGCTTTGACCTGAAGTTACAACAGATTGTTAACCAAACTTTGGAAACAGATATTCCGTTGTATGCAGGGATGAATGTGTCCACTGGCCGGAAATTGAAGCAATTGCTGGCCATTATTGCTAAAAGTGTGCCGTTTAAGCCGAATATGACAAGTATAGCAACTGCACTTTCCGCCAGCCGGAATAACATAACTGATTATTGCCTGTTTATTGAAGAAGCCGGAATGATAGCACAACTAAGGTATTCTACAGGAGGAATAAGGGGGTTGGGAAAGGTGGATAAAATTTATTTAGACAATACAAATCTGATTTACAGTCTGGCCGATGAAAACTCAAATGCTGGGAACATAAGAGAAACGTTTTTTCTGAATCAGCTTAGACTAAAGCATGACGTAATTGTATCCCCTGTCGCTGATTTTCTGATTGGCGATTACACGTTTGAAGTAGGTGGAAAAAATAAAGGATTGAAGCAAATCCAGAGTATTGATAAAGCTTTTATCGTAAAAGATGACATTGAACTGGGATATTTGAACACGATACCACTCTGGCAGTTTGGTTTAACCTACTGATGTCTGTATCTTATTTGTACCATTTGTTTGTAATTGTCTGATCTATATCGCTATTTATTTTTGAAGAAAAATAAATTTGAGGACTGAAGTCGGAAGACCGAAGTACAATAAAAATAAACATTTGAAAAGCCCTGTCGGAATTTCCGACGGGGCTTTTTGCATATGCACTTTAATAGTTCATATTGATTTTTTTACTTTGCTTTTACAGCACATTAAAAAGAACTTGAATCCAGCTAAACAATCTATGTAACGGCAGAAGACTTTTATTCTGCTGACAACAGGCTGATTAATTTAGCTTGTGATTTTGTAAAGCGGGGGGAACACCTGTTTATAGATGAAATTCACAAAGGCTGGGCCAAGGAACTCAAACTGATATATGATTATCATCCAGAACTGAATGTGATATTTAAGGATCCTTCAGTGTTGGAGATCAAAAAAGGAGTCTCAGATTTAAGTCACAGGGCTATATAGCTAGTCAAAATTCGTGGAAATCAATTGAAAATAAGAACAAACTCTATTGACAGTTAGAATACACGTTAAAATGCCTGTGAGTTTTGCTTTATAGCCTTTTGTAATTTTATTTCAACTCATAGCCTTCAAATTCTTTAAGTATTTGTTAAAGCAATATCACTACTTATTTATTTTTATCATCAAGCAGCATAAAAAGCTAACTTTAAGAAAATTGTTGCAACTCGTTCATAAAATAAAACTATGGGGTATCGATATTCGATTCAGAACCGGAATTATGTCTTCAATAGTCTGAAAATCTTAATGGCCAAAGCAACCCCTTTTAGAAGTGGAGATGCACTGGCCGGAGTAGCCGCAGAAAGCAACGAAGAGCGCGTGGCTGCCCAAATGGCGTTAAGCGAAGTTCCTCTGAAAAACTTTCTGAACGAAGTACTTGTCCCTTACGAAAAGGATGAAATTACCCGACTTATTATTGATACACACAACTACAAAGCTTTTGAACCGATAGCCCACCTAACGGTTGGCGAATTTCGCGACTGGCTTTTAACCGAAGCTGCCAGCACCGAAACATTGACCAAACTTGGTCACGGATTGACTCCTGAAATGGTTGCCGCATCTTCGAAGCTGATGCGAAATCAGGATTTGATTGCGGTTGCACAAAAATGTGAGGTAGTTAGTAAATTCAGAACTACTGTCGGTCTTCGGGGTCGGCTTTCGGTACGTTTGCAACCCAATAGCCCAGTTGACGATTTGCGCGCCATTGCCGCCAGCACCGTCGATGGACTAATGTACGGATGTGGCGATGCAGTGATCGGAATTAATCCCGCTACCGATAGCCCGGAAATTGTAACTGAGCTACTGAAAATGCTCGATCATATCCGGCTGAAATTTGATATTCCGACACAATCATGTGTTCTTTGCCACGTTACCACTGCATTGAAAATCATGCATAAAGCGCCTATTGATTTGGTGTTTCAATCGATTGGCGGAACGGAAAAGACCAATGCCTCTTTTGGAGTCAACTTATCCATTCTTCAGGAAGCATGGGAAGCCGCAACCGCTTTAAACCGCGGAACTGTCGGCAATCAGGTGATGTATTTCGAAACCGGGCAAGGATCGGCCTTGTCGGCTAATGCCAATTTTGGTGTCGATCAGCAAACATGCGAAACTCGTGCTTATGCCGTCGCCCGTAAATTCAATCCGTTTTTGGTAAACACAGTGGTTGGTTTTATCGGTCCTGAATATTTGTACGATGGGAAACAGATTATTCGTGCAGCGCTCGAAGATCATTTCTGTGCTAAATTGCTTGGATTGCCGATGGGTGAAGACATTTGTTATACCAATCATGCCGAAGCCGATCAGGACGACATGGACAACTTGCTTACTTTACTTGGTGTGGCAGGAGTCAACTTTATCATGGGAGTGCCTGGCGCCGATGACATCATGCTCAATTATCAATCCACCTCATTTCACGATGCCATGTATATCCGGAAAGTTTTGAATAAAAAACCGGCACCTGAATTTGAACAATGGTTGTTGGCGACAGGCATTGTCGATGAACGGGGAAATCGCCTGCCAATTAGCAAATCACATAAATTACTGAAGGCATGAAAAACACTAATTCCATTTCGAAAGCCGATTCAATAATTCAGGAAGATGTATGGGCGGGTCTTAAAAATTTTACCAAAGCCCGAATTGCCTTGGGGAATGTGGGCGGAAGCCTCCCTTTGCGCGAAGTGCTTGCATTTAAACTGGCTCATGCCGGAGCCAAAGATGCCATTTACTCCAGTCTGGATGTATCTGGGGTGCAATCAAAATTAGCCGAATTACACGTTCCGGTTTTTATACTGAACAGCCGAATTGAAGATCGGATGCAATACCTGAAACGTCCGGATTTGGGAAGAAGACTTGACGAGCAATCGGTTGCTTGCCTGAAAGAAACAGAAGAAACGTTCGATCTGGTTTTCGCTGTGGTTGACGGACTTTCGGCAGAAGCTGTAAATCTTCATTCGGCTGAGGTGCTGAAATTGATTATTCCAGTTTTGGCTTCAAAATATAAAATAGCCATAGCGCTGGTTAGCCAGGGACGTGTAGCTATTGGCGACGAAATAGGCGAGTTGCTTAATACCCACTTTACTGCTGTTCTGATTGGCGAACGTCCGGGATTGTCGTCGCACGAAAGCATGGGGATTTACACCACTTATTCTCCTGAAATTGGGCTGACTGACGAACGGCGCAATTGCATATCGAACATCCATCCCGATGGACTCAGTTACCGGGATGCATCCCGAATATTATTTTACCTGATCGAGCAATCTTTCCTTCGGAAAATAAGTGGAATTGACATCAAGATAGAAATCAGTCAATTACCTTCAGGAGATACGTTTTTGCCAGTGTAGATAATTTTAAGAGCTAAAACACCGGGGAAACACAATTCTGTTCCCATGGTTTTCTATTGTGTTTGGTTAAAAACGTTACTCAGTCTTTTTTCCGTAGTTCCATTTAAAGAGAAGAAGCACAGCCGCAATAAGGGCAACCACCACAAACATTTCGAACAAGGCATCCCAACCATATTTATTCGAAACGAAAGCCACAACCATTGGCGACAACAATTGTCCGGCTGATCCAACACCATTGATCACTCCTGCAGCAAGCGCAGCGCCCTGACCTTTTCCCATATCCATAGCCGCCGCACCCGACATGATTGAGTCGGGACCGTAAGTGAAAAAGCCAATCATTCCGATTGAGATAATGGTTGGAACTAATCCCATTGTGCTCAACTGTGGCTGAAAAAATAACGCCAGCGCTAACCCGAAAAGCATAAATGCTGCAATAGGAAAACGGCGAGATTGGAACAGATAATCGGAACCAAAACCCGCAGCCAAAATACCAAAAAAGCCAATTGCTTCGTAGGCTATTGATGTGTATCCGGCCTGAGCATCAGAATATTTCAATGCTTCTGACAAATACAAAGGCAACCAGAACAAAAAAGCATATCGGGTAAATTTAACAAAGAAGTACATTGCTGCGGCAATCCAAACAGCTCCGTTTTTCAATACGGCAAGCTGTGCTTCTTTATCACTTATTTTTTCATCAGTTGAGCTGTTTTCTTCAAAAGATTCCAGACCAACATCTTCAGGTTTATTACGTGTAAATACGATATAAATCAAGGCGATAGCAAAAACGAGTATGGCAGGCATGAAAAAAGCGCGCTTCCAGGTCAAATCAGGGAAGAAATACTGATTGGAAATCCAATAAGTAGCAAAAGCTGTGGCGGCAATTCCGCCAATAACATAGCAGGTTGTCCAGAACGACATTACGATACCGCGCTCTTCTTTCCGATACCACGGCGTGATGTTCTTAATCAATCCTGACCATCCTGAAGATTGTCCCAATCCGTTTAAACTCATCAGGAAGATAAACGAGCCCACTGTTCCGGCCCAACCCATAAGGAAATTCGAAACAACCGAAATCATAAGCCCAATACCAACAATTAATCGTGCCCCTTTTCGATCACTTAAATAACCATTTAAAAATTGCCCCAACATGTACATGATGCTGTAAACAGTAATAACAATGGCAAATTCTTCTTTCGTGGTATGCAGTTCCCTGTTCATCACAGGCATAACTACGCTGTAGTTTTTTCGGCAGAAATACATAGCAAAATAGGCCAGCCATGTTACTGAAAAAATCTGATACCTCCACTTTTTCATTAAAGGGGAAATGCTTGATGCCATTTTAGTTGTTTTAGATGTTAATGTTGAATAGGAAAAAACACGGGAACGGCAACGTATTACATAGCCCCAACGGCTTAAATTAACACAGGTGCTTCGGGGATTTGAAAGAGAGTGCATTTACCTACCCTTTCACAAAGATCAAAGAATAATTGAAAAACTATATTTTCAGGCATTACCCCTATCTAATAATTAACAAACTAATAATTTACCAATCAGATTTGCAAGTACACCCTATTTATAAAGCCACATATTTAATAAAAATGTAATATTTATGTATTCACCCTTAAATATCTAAAACAGAAAAGGCAGATTAAATGGATTTTTTTCTTCCATTTATCTGCCTTTCCAAATTAATTTCTGAAATATTCTGCTACCAGAATTTGATTTTTGAGATGGTTTCAATCAACTTTTCCATATCCGCATGGTAAACCTCGCCAATATTTCCAATCCTGAACGTTTCTCCCTGAGTTACTTTTCCCGGATAAATAACAAACCCATTTTGCTTTAACAAATCGTAGAAACTTTTAAAAGAATAGGCGTCGGCTGTAGGCGACAAAAACGAAGTAATGATAGGCGAATGAAGCAAATCGGGCAAAAGCGTTTCGAACCCGATACTTCGCATGCCTTTCACCAATGTTTTCTGACTGTCGGTATAACGTTCATAGCGTTTGGCAATACCACCTTCTTCATCCAGCTCATGCAGAGCCTGCAAAAAAGCACGAACCACATGAGTTGGCGAAGTGAATCTCCATTTTCCGCCACCTTTTTCCATTGTTATCCATTGGTCGTACAAATCGAGCGAAAGCGAACGCGCACAACCTTTACATTGCGCCAACAGTTCTTTTCGAGCAATGACAAACGAAAAGCCTGGTACTCCCTGTATACACTTATTGGCCGAACTGATCAGGAAATCGATTTGCCATTCTATTACGTCAATCGGAATTCCGCCAAAACTGCTCATAGCATCGACAATGGTGATTTTGCCGTACTTTTTTGCCAGCGTAGTTATTTCTTTCACCGGATTTAGAATGCCAGTTGTTGTTTCACAATGCACAACGGCAATGTGCGTTATATCGGGATTCTCTTCAAGCAGTTGCCTGACTTCATCAACTTCTGGAGCATTTATTTCTGTTAAATTATAGACCAGATGCTGAAGTTTTAAGACATTGGCAATTTGAACCATGCGGCTGCCATAAGCGCCATTGGCGATTATCAGCACTTTGTCAGTTGGCGAAATGGCGGATCCGAGCACGGACTCAACGCCAAAGCTTCCGCTACCTTGCATCAATACCGATGAATACTCGTCGGTTTCTAGTGTTGCCAATTTTACCAGAGTTTGCCGTATTTGCTGAACGATATTGAGGTTGTAATCGTCGTCCCAGGTGCACCAGTCACGCAACATCGCTGCTTTCACTGTTTTACTTGTTGAAAGTGGACCCGGCGTTAATAACAGGTAGGGATTGTCGGGCAAAAGTGTGTTATCCATTTGGTTTCAGTTTAAAAAATTAACCTAAGTTCTGAAATTATACTTGTGTTTGAATGGCTTCTTCAAGAATATCGAGTGCACGTTCCAGTTCTTCCAACGAAATGATAAGTGGTGGACTCAGACTAATTACATTTCCCTGCGAAACTTTAAAACTCAACCCATTTTTCAGACAATGATACATGATGCGTTCAGCTTCGGCTACGGCTCTTTCCTTTGTCTGACGGTCAGTTACCAGATCGATACCCCACAAAAGCCCGATACCGCGAACATCTCCAATAATTTCGTAGCGATCTTTCATTTGAATAAGTCGTTTTTGCATCAATACGCCCAATTTTTGAGCACGTGCCAACAGATTTTCCTGTTCAATAACTCTCAAGACAGCCAGAGCGGCAGCACTTCCAACCGGAGATTTTTCATGCGTAAAATGTCCGACCGAATGCTTGGCCACTGCATTAAACTTTTCGCTGGTAAGCACCGCCGCCATAGGAAAAATACCGCCGCCAAGTCCTTTGCCAATGGTCACCATATCAGGTGTGATTCCGTAATGTTCAAAAGCAAAAAACTTTCCAGTCCTTCCCATTGAAATCGGGATTTCATCTAAAATCAGGGTAACATCAAATTCGTCACACAATGCCCTGACTTTCTTCCAGAAGCCGGGAGCCGGAATTTGAACATCTGTGTCGCGAATGGTTTCAGCAATAAGCGCTCCTACATCGCCCTCGTTTTCAAAAACCTGACGAATTAAAGCAACATATATATCCTGATCCTTGTCGTTCTCCCATATCGAGCGGTATGTTACTGGTTGCGGAACATGCTCAGTGCCTGCTAACAATGGGCCGACATTTTTCCGGAATGGTGCCTCACCACCTACAGAAATAGCATCGAGACCCGCGCCATGAAAAGCGCCCCACATGGAAACCGTTTTAAACCGGCCAGTTACAATGCGCGATAGTTTCAACGCCATCGAATTAGCTTCAGAGCCGCCGGGCGCAAACAGTACGCGATTCAAATTTGGAACTAACGATCCCAGTTTTTTAGCCAGTTCCATAGCTACAGGATTAGTGTACCTGCACGGCGAAAAAGGAAGTTGATGCAACATCTCGGTTACGGCATCAATCACCTGCTTGTGTCCATGTCCCA
>JBBQXI010000172.1:0-8057 GCA_038209805.1 Bacteroidales bacterium
TGTTACTTTTGAGCTCTATAACCACCTGCTCTGTTTTAATGAGTTCGGCGAGTAATTGATCTAATTCCGACGACAAAACCATTCCATTATTAACAGCCGATTCCATACTTTTTCGCCGTTCAGAGAGTGTTTCAGTTTTCTTTTCCAGAATTTTCAGGTTCTCCTGAATCAGGAATGAAGTAAAGAAAAACTGGTTTACTTTTTCTTTTACCTGATACAATTCCACTTCAGTCTGTTGTAGATTCCCGGCATTTTCAGCATTGTTAATCAGTTCTTTGGCTTTGCTCAAACCACCATCCCAGATCGTTTGCTTAAAATCGAGATAAACTTTGTACTGGTCTTTGTCAACCGATGGAATGTTAATGTTTGGCAACGAAATTCCAATTTTGGTCACCGCCGATTGGTATGTTGCTTGTCCGTTCAGGCTGATTTGAGGTAAAAAGCTGGTTGCATTATTTTCGTTTTTGAGATCGAGAATTTGTTGGTACAAATCCAGTTGTTTCAGAACCGGGTGATTTTCGCGAGCCCAATTTTGGCATTGTTCCAAGGTTACTGCGTCCTGTGCCATCAGCAGATGAGCGGGAAGTAGCAAGGCAATGAACAGTAGTTTAATTGTTTTCATGGATATTTATTTTTTGATTACTATCGCATCGATTACAAATTTCTTGATCACTTCAGCCCGTTCGGCATAAAAGGCATCGAGAGCGACCTGATCGTCTTTAAAGAGTATAAAGCTGATTAATGGACGTGCAGCGAATGGGAATATACACATCGAAATGATGTTGGCTGCCAGATGCCTGGGTTGCATTTGTATAATTTCGCCACGATCCATAGCGAGCTGAATCTGATCGAAAATAACCTGTGGGTTTAACCCGAATTTCATAACTATTTTAAATAGGCCTGAAGGATCGCGGTTAAGTTCTTTCATGACAAACCCAGGAATAAACGGATGTTTAATCAGTAAATCGATGTAAGCATCAATCACCTGTTCAAGTTTGGTGGCAAAAGTCTCATCCGATTGTGCAATCCGGGTAATTTTAGGAAAGGCGAATTTGATGATTTCGGAGAAGATCGCTTCAAACAATCGCTCTTTCGATCTGAAATAATAGTGCAATAATGCTTTGTTTATTCCGGCCTCATCTGCAATTTCCTGCATCCGGGCGCCTTCCATTCCTTTGGTAACAAACACGTTTTTGGCTGCTTCCAGAATCTTATCTTCGGTACTATCTTTTTTTTGTTCCATTTTGAAGTTTAACTAAGTGGTTAAATCGTATGGTCAAAAGTAAAATGTTCGTTTGAATTTACCAAATGTTTTAACCAAAACATTTAACCAGATGGTTAAATATTTATTTCTGTCTCATATTTAGTGAAAGTGCTGATTGGTATTAATCAAAAAATTAATCAGGAAAGAAATAAGATATTCGTATAGATTCGTAAATTTGTATTAACACATTAATGCAAAGGATCATGGAGCGAAATGATTTAATCGAAAGTACGATATTTAAAATCAGGCAATTACCCGACGCTAGGATTAAAGAATTACATGATTTTGCTGAATTTTTAGTAATGAAAATTGATGATCAAATTCTACAGGAAGGAATTCAGGAATTAACATCCCAATCATCAGCATTTAGTTATTTGAATGAGGAGGAAGATCTTTATTCAGTGAACGATTTAAAGGAACATTACAAATGAATAAGGGCGATATTGTACTTATTCCCTTTCCATTTTCTGATTTATCGGGAATCAAAAATAGACCTGCAGTCATATTGATTGAAACAGATGAAGATATAACCGTGGCTTTTATTACAACCCAAATCAACTGGAGTACCGAATTTGATATTCTTTTGTCTCCTTCTGATTTTAATGGCCTCAAAAAAGTCTCGCTAATTCGGTTAAACAAAATAGCAACCATAGACAAAGGACTAGTAATTGGTCGATTAGGGTCATTAGACGATCAGTATGCATTAGTCTTAAATAGGAATTTGGTTAAAATATTTCAATTGGAAGAAATAGTGGAAGACACAGAAGATGATTCCGACTCCATTCCGTATTAAATAGTTCTAAATTTCTGGTACCATTCTTCAAATGTTAATAGTGCTATTTTGAAGAATGTGCAAAAAACATTGCATCCCAAAGTGTATATTCTTCTACAAAAAATGATAATTTTGATCTGATACAAATCAATATGTATCCGACAAACGTTATGTGTTCAGAATTAGAATAGTAACCTTAAACATTACAACCATGGCAAAAGGAGTTGATACCCGAAAAAACGAAAAAAAGGAACCTACAAAATCATTAAAGGAAAAAAGATTGGAAAAAAAGGCTAAAAAAGACAAGAAATAGATTCTTTTTTGTCTTTCCTTTTCAAGTTTTCGTTAAGCAGGGAGCCGGAGCTATTAAATAGTCCAGCTCCTTGTTTTTTTGTACGAAGTTGATTTTTTGATTTACATAGTTCAAACATTTACTTATCTTTCAGAACCTAATTTATACTATCATGAATAAAATTTATACGCGAGTTATTCTTTTTGTTTTTGTCCTTGGCATCGCTTTAGCCTGTTCAACTCCAAAACTTAAAAATGAAGGTTGGATTCAACTGTTTAATGGAAAGGATTTGAACGACTGGGATATTAAAATAACTGGTTTCCCACTAAATGAAAATTACGGAAATACATTTCGGGTTGAGGATGGACTATTGAAAGTCAGGTACGATCAGTATCAGAAATTTGACGATCATTACGGCCATATTTTTTACAAATGTCCGTATTCACATTATAAAATCAGGGTTGAGTACAGGTTTGTGGGCGAACAATGTCCGGGAGGAGCTGGTTGGGCATATCGGAATAGTGGCATCATGATACATGGACAAAGCGCTGGTAGTATGAATTTGGATCAGGATTTTCCTGTGTCAATCGAAGTTCAATTATTGGGAGGAAACGGCAAAGATGAGCGTCCTAACCTTAACGTTTGTACACCGGGGACAAACATTGTGCTTAAGGGCAAACTTTGGACAGATCATTGTACGCTTTCTACCTCAAAAACGTATCATGGCGACCAATGGGTTACTGCCGAAGTTGAAGTTCAGGGCGATTCAATTATCAAACATATCACTGATGGGAAGGTTGTAATGCAATACACTCAGCCACAACTCGACGATCGTGATCCAAGTTATCAGAAATTACTTCCTCCTGATGGAAATAAGCTGCTTAAGAAAGGTACTATATCGTTACAATCAGAAAGCAATCCAATTGATTTTCGTAAAGTTGAATTGCTGAATTTGGGTGATGATTGTGACGAAACTAAGGATCAGAAATAGAAACCTAAGATTTACAGAATAAATGTTGAATCGTTGAATAGGTCGTTCCCAAATCAGGGTCGGATCTGTTTCATTTTGTGACTCAGGTTTTGAAATTCATATCTGTGCATTTTTTCGTAACTTGCATGTACTTTTAAGCATAGAAACTATGGAACGATATTTTTGGTCGAAAGGAATTTTGAAGAACCAGCTTGAAATATTTCATGGATCAGAAAGGATTGGCTCCATCGTATGGGAGAGCCTTATTGGTTCAAAAGCTCATGGAATGATAAACGGTCGTCGTTTTATCCTTAGTCGCGAATTCTTTCTTTCTAAACTTGAAATATTCGATGCCAATAGTCAGGCTCTTTTAGGAACCATCATGATAAACCTTTTCAATCCTAAAAGTGACATTATTATTAATGGGAAACGTTTCGAACTTGAGGTTAAAAACTTCTGGCAGTCGCGATGGTCATGGAAATTCAACGGCGATGAACTAATAACTTACCAAAGCCATGAGTTTTTAACGAAAGATAAAGGCTCCATCGAAGTTTTTACAGCTTCAACCGAGGAGATCGAAATACTTTTATTACTGGGTCTATTTGTACGAAATCAGTTTATTTTGTTTATGCTGATGATTCTAATCCTGTTAATGATCGTCATTTTTTAGATTTCCAGCTTTAAACACAAATTCTTTAAGTCAGTATGTTTGTGCAACTTTAAAATAGTCTAAAATAATAGATTAAATTTGCGCAACAAAAAATCGGTTGTCAGATTATTTATTTATAAATACCTCATAAGGAGAATCAGCTAATGAAACGGGATAAAATTATTATAGGGATTTCGCAGGGCGACATTAATGGAATTGGATACGAAGTAATTATTAAAACATTGATGGAGCCACGCATTCTTGAAATGTGTACCCCAATTGTTTACGGTTCGCCCAAAGTTGCGGCGTATCATAAAAAAGCATTGAATATTGAAACGTTCAATTTCAATCACATTCGCACGGCCAGCGAGGCTGATTCACGAAAAGCAAACATCATCAATTGTATCGACGACAACATTCGTGTTGAATTGGGTAAATCAAGCGAAATGGCTGGCGAAGCTTCGTATATGGCTTTGGAAAAAGCTGTTGAAGATTTGAAAAACGGCGAAATTGATGCGCTGATTACTGCACCAATTAATAAGGATAACATTCAGTCTGAAAAATTTAATTTTCCCGGACACACCGAATACCTGGCCGAACAGTTTAATGCCCGCGATTTTGTGATGCTTATGGTGAGCGAATCGATGAAAGTTGGCGTTGTTGTTGGTCATGTGCCCATGTCTGAAGTTGCTTCAAAAATAACCAAAGGAGCAATCCTGAATAAATTACGAATCATCAATCAGTCGCTCGAAAAGGACTTTTTTGTAAAGCGTCCGCGAATTGCAGTGCTTGGGCTGAATCCTCATGCAGGCGATAACGGGTTGCTTGGTAAAGAAGAACTTGAAATTATCATTCCTGCGATTCAACGTGCTAAAGACGAAGGTATTATCGCGGTTGGTCCTTATCCTGCCGATGGGTTCTTCGGTTCGGGCGATTTTGTGAAATTCGATGCCATTCTGGCCATGTACCACGATCAGGGTCTGATTCCATTCAAGATGGCTTCATTCGATCGCGGCGTAAATTTTACAGCCGGACTGCCAATTATCCGTACTTCACCAGCTCATGGAACTGCATTTGATATCGCCGGAGAAGACAAAGCCTCGCCAGATTCATTCCGCGAAGCATTGTATCTGGCTATCGATATTCATAAAAATCGTACTTTATACAAAGAGATCACCAAAAATCCGTTGAAGAAATACGAAATTAATCAGGGACAAGTTGATGAGTCGATTGATTTTGAAGCGATCGAAGAAGGAATTTAATTCATCTGTATGTACGAATATATTAAGGGCTCTGTTGCCAGCCTGAAACCATCTCATATTATATTGGAAGCTAATTCGGTTGGCTACTTTATAGCCATTTCGTTGAATACTTATACGCAATTAAACGGAAGAGAATCGGTAAAGCTATTCATTCATCAGGTGGTACGCGAAGATGCCCATCTGCTTTATGGTTTCGCTTCTGAAGTTGAACGGGAGCTATTCCGCATGCTTATTTCTGTCAGCGGCATTGGGTCAAATACGGCTATTATGATGTTTTCATCACTTTCACCCGACGAAATCAGTAATGCAATCCTGAATGAAAACGTCAATCTCCTGAAAAGTATAAAAGGTATTGGGGTGAAAACGGCGCAAAGGGTTATCATCGATTTAAAGGATAAGGTAGGAAAGTCACCGGTTAGTGAACAATTTGTGGCATCGGCAGACAATACATTGCGAAATGAAGCGTTATCTGCTTTAGTCATGCTGGGATTTGCGAAAAAGCCGGTCGAGAAAGAATTGGACAAAATTCTGGCCGCTCAACCCAATCTATCAGTTGAAAGTGTGATCAAATTAGCACTTAAAAGCCTTTAAACAGAAAAAGTTTTTGGAATTGAAAAAGTACGGAAGAAACATACTTATACTATTTATTGTATCTCTTTTTTATGCTCTTGTGGGTAATCCTATCCTATCAAGAACAACTCTCAGGAATTATAATTTACTCCCTGTTTTGTCGGCTCCAAAGGATACCGTCAAAATTGATACTACCGGAGTATTACCCTATAAGTTTAAGGACGAACCCGCATTTGCCTATCCCGATAAAAAAGACAGTTCAAAGCTTTTCCTGAAAACTCCTTCGAATATTAAAACCGAAGTTGAATACGATCCGGTAACTGGCGAATATAATTTTATGGAAAAGGTTGGCGATCTGAATTACAGGTTGCCTAAAACCATGACCAAAAAAGAATTCCAAAGATACGATTTTGAACAGGCCGTTCAGAACTACTGGCGCAACCAGACTCACATTAAAAGCATTGAAGACAAAGGTGGTTTTATTCCCCGCTTAACTGTTGGTGGCGAAACCTTCAATAAGATTTTTGGTAGCAATACCATCGACATTCGCCCGCAGGGTTATGTCGAAGTTAGTTTCGGTTACCAGATGAATTATACCGCGAATCCTTCAATTCCAGAGCGCTTGCAAAAAGTGCCAACTTTCGATTTCAATCAGAAAATCCAGATGAATGTGACCGGTAAGATTGGCAGCAAAATGGAAATGCGGGTCAACTACAATACGGAAGCTACTTTCGACTACGAAAATAAAATGAATCTGGGCTATACTGGCGATGAGGATCAAATTGTCAAAAAGATTGAGGCCGGTAACGTTTCACTTCCATTGAACGGTTCACTTATCACTGGAGGAACCAATCTTTTCGGGGTTAAAACTGAATTGCAATTTGGAAAACTGAATCTGACAACGATTTTTTCGCAGAGTAAAGGCGAAACTAAAGTAATTGAGTCGGAAGGTGGAGCCCAGAAGAAAACATTTGAGATTGCAGCTTCTGATTACGATGCCAACCGGCACTTTTTCCTGGCGCAATATTTCCGCGATCATTACGATGCAGCGCTCAAAAACCTGCCAATTGTAAGCTCGTCCATAACGATCAACAAAATTGAGGTATGGGTTACCAACAAATCGAGCAATTTCACATCTGCTCGTAACATATTGGCTTTCATGGATTTGGGAGAACACGAATCAAATAGTCCAAACAATCCGAAAGGTAATATTTACAATGAAATTGGCGCTTTTCAGGAAACCTCGGGACAAGGATATCCCGAATCTATTTTCCCATTTAACGGAGCAAATGGTTTATATAATCAAATGGTCACTAATTATTCAGGAGTTCGTCAATTTCCAATCATTAATAAAACCCTCTCTCCGCTTGAAGCATTTAAATTTACCGGAGGACAGGATTTTGAGAAAATTGAACAGGCACGCTTACTTAGTGAGTCAGAATACACCATCAATAAAAACCTGGGATATATTTCGTTACGGTCGGCTTTAAATTCGGATGAAATACTGGCGGTAGCATTCAACTACACGGCCAACGGAAAAACGTATCAGGTTGGGGAGTTTTCTACTGATGGTATTAATGCCCCGGAAACTTTAATCCTGAAGCTGCTGAAAGGAACTAACCTTTCGCCACGGATTCCGGTATGGAAGCTGATGATGAAAAACGTTTATGATTTGAATGCCTATCAGCTGACCAATGAGAACTTTATTCTCGATGTTTTATACCAGAACGATAAAGCCGGAACTAAAATCAATTATTTGCCTGAAGGAAGGTTGAACGGACATATTTTACTGAATGTACTGAACCTCGACAAAGTCAATTCTCAATTAGATTTGGGTCGCGATGGAATGTTTGATTACATTGAAGGCATTACAGTTATTTCCAATTCAGGAAAAATCATTTTCCCGGTTTTGGAGCCATTCGGGAAATTCCTTGCCGATTCGATTGCCGATCCAATACTTGCAAAGCAATACGCTTATACCACTCTTTACGATTCAACAAAAACGGTTGCCATACAGGATGCCGAACACAATAAATTCAAGTTGAAAGGGTCGTATAAAGGATAGTCGATCAACGATTTATCGGTGATCGCGCAAAATTTGGCCCGAGGTTCTGTTAAGGTCACCTCAGGAGGAATTACCCTGACTGAAAACATAGACTATACCGTAGATTATGCCTCCGGAATTGTGAAGATTATTAATGCAGGGTTGCTTGAATCAGGCTCAGCGCTTCAGGTCTCGACCGAAAGTCAGGATCTTTTCAGTATGCAACGCAAGACC
>JBBQXI010000173.1:0-8029 GCA_038209805.1 Bacteroidales bacterium
GTGTAATTGTCTCGATGTGCTGACCTGAACGCAAACTGGCAAATTGAGGTTTTTCTCCTCCTTCGGTAACTTCGCCTAGTTGAGCCAATGGGCCAAACCGTCCGATTTTTACTGAAATTTCCAAACCCGAAGTCGGATCAATTCCGAGGACCCGAACTCCATTTGTACGTTCGGCCTCGTTTAAAGCATTTTCAACTTTAGAATGAAATGGAGTATAAAAACTTTGGATCATATCGTTCCAAACCAATTCACCTTCAGCTATTTCGTCAAATTCCTTTTCAACTTTGGCCGTGAAATTATAATCCATGATCAGATCAAAATATTTAACCAGAAAGTCGTTAACGACCATACCAATATCTGTAGGAAATAGCTTTGATTTCTCAGCACCGGTCATTTCAACCTTTACTTTTGCTGATATTTTTTGGCCTGAGAGGATTAATTCAGTGAATTCGCGTTCAGTTCCCTGGCGATCTTCCTTGACGACATAACCTCTGTTCTGAACAGTTGTGATAATTGGTGCGTAAGTTGACGGCCGGCCAATTCCTTGTTCTTCGAGCTTTTTTACCAGACTGGCTTCGGTATAGCGCGGCGGTTTTTGGGTAAACCGCTCAGTGGCATGAATTTTATCCCAACGTAAAATTTGTTTGGCGCTTAAGACGGGAAGTAATCCTTTTTGTCCACCATTCTGATCTTCGTCATCGTCTGATTCAATATAAACTCGCAAGAACCCATCGAAAATCAAGACTTCACCAGTTGCAACGAATTTTTCAGGAACGTTCGAAATGTTGATAGTCACTGTAGTTTTCTCTAATTCGGCTTCAGCCATCTGAGAGGCAATGGTACGTTTCCAGATCAGATCATATAATTTTTTTTCCTGATTCGTTCCTGAAATTTCTTCCTGATCCATATAAGCCGGACGAATTGCTTCGTGAGCTTCCTGTGCTCCTTTCGACTTTGTTTTAAACTGACGAACCTGATGGTATTTTTCGCCCATCGTTTGGATGATCATCTGTTTGGCTGCATTAATTGCTAATCCGGACAAGCTCACCGAGTCGGTACGCATGTAAGTGATCTTTCCTGATTCATAAAGCTTTTGGGCCACGCTCATGGTCTGAGAAACTGAAAAGCCTAACTTCCGACTTGCTTCTTGCTGTAGCGTTGAAGTAATGAAAGGTGGTGCAGGAGAGCGTCTTCCCGGTTTTTTGACGACTTCACTAATCTGAAATTCAGCACTTTTACATTTCTCAAGAAACGCATTTGCTTCTGCCTGAGTGTCAAAACGGCGATTCAATTCTGCTTTTAGTTCTGTTATTTTTCCATCTTTTTCAGGAACAAGAAAACTTGCAGATACACGAAATGCTGAAGTTGTTGTGAAACCTATTATCTCACGCTCTCTTTCAACAATAAGCCTGACAGCAACCGACTGAACCCTTCCGGCAGACAGTGATGGTTTTACTTTTTTCCACAAAACAGGAGAGACCTCAAAACCCACAATTCGATCGAGTACCCGGCGTGCCTGTTGAGCGTTAACCAGATTCAAATCCAGTGGACGGGGATTCTGAACGGCATTCAGGATTGCTTCTTTTGTAATCTCATGAAATACAATCCGCTTTGTTGTTTGAGGATCCAGTCCAAGCGTTTCCATGAGGTGCCACGAAATGGCTTCTCCCTCGCGGTCCTCGTCCGATGCCAACCAAATGACCTTTGAGTCTTTCGCCAGTTTCTTTAGTTCGGTTACTAATTTCTTTTTGTCGGCAGTGATTTCGTATTTGGGAGTAAAGTTATTTTGAATGTCAATTCCAAAATCTTTTTTTTCGAGATCCCTGATGTGCCCCATGCTTGAGGTAACAAAAAAATCTTTCCCTAAGAATTTTTCAATCGTTTTTGCTTTGGCAGGTGACTCAACTATAACAAGATTTTCGTACATGTATCGGATTGTTTTTCGTTCAGTATTTAAAATTTTGTGCAAATTAAAGAAAAGGAAACGCTAAGTTCAAAATTAAATCCAATAAATTTTTAAAGCATATTTATTTGAAAATGATTTATTTATTCAAATGTGAAGGTTTTAGTCGTCGAGGAATGACCTCATTTTGAGATTTCGGGTGCGTCTAACTTATGAGTATTTAATGTGCACATTAACAGTGTGTTAGTTTCATGCATCCTAATTGTTATGGTTTGACATTAAGTTTGAACTTCCGGGGTATGAGACATGCCATTTTCGGCCCACTATTATTCTAAGGAATTCATTTGTGTTTCATTATCTTTGTCGACTCAAATTGTAATTAGTGTCGAATGGCGAAAGATATTTCAGTATATAAAAAGTACATACGCATATTTTGGTATTTATACACGGCAGGTGTTGTTGCCGTTTTTCTGATGTTTTTTATGATCGCACAGGGTTGGCTTGGTTTTATGCCTTCGTTTGAAGATCTTGAGAATCCGGAAAGTTTGCTTGCATCAGAAGTTGTTTCAGCCGATGGTGTTGTAATGGGTACGTATTTTAAGGAAAATCGTAGTTTTATTAACTACAACGAACTTAGTCCGGTATTGCTTAAAGCGTTGGTGGCAACCGAAGATGTGAGATATTTCGATCATTCAGGAATTGATATTCGCGGATTGATAAGAGTTGTAAAAGGAATTGTGACGGGTAATACCAATTCGGGAGGGGGAAGTACCATTAGCCAACAGCTTGCAAAAATGCTTTTCCCACGTGATAATCTGGATAATAAACTTCAGCTTATTTTCAGAAAATTTAAAGAATGGGTAATTGCCGTAAAGCTTGAAAAAAGCTATACCAAAGAGGAAATCCTAACCATGTATCTGAATAAATATGACTTTCTGAATCTGGCAGTAGGTATTAAATCGGCAGCATCTGTGTATTTTAATACCACTCCTGATAAATTGACACTTGAACAATCTGCCATGTTGGTTGGAATGGCTAAAAATTCATCGTTATTTAATCCGGTTCGCCGTCCAGAACTGGTACTTCAACGCCGGAATGTGGTATTGGCTCAAATGGAGAAATATGGTTACATTTCGAAAGCTGAACAAGATGATGCCCAATCGCAGCCCTTAAATCTTGATTACCATAAAGTCGATTTCAAAACAGGATTAGCTCCTTATTTTAGAGAATACCTTCGGCAAGCAATGAATGCAGATCAGCCGAAACGATCGGATTATGCCGGATGGCAAATTCAGAAATACAAAGAAGATTCGGTGGAATGGTTGGTTAATCCGTTATACGGATGGTGCAATAAAAATAAGAAAGCCGATGGGTCGACCTATAATTTGTATCGAGATGGACTCAAGATTATCACAACCATCGATTCGAGAATGCAGACTTATGCCGAAGAAGCTGTGAATAAACATCTGAAAGAAAATTTGCAGCCATCCTTTAATAAGCATATACGTGGTTTGAAGAATCGTCCATTTTCGAACGATTTATCGACAGAGGTCGTTGATGGAATTATGAATCAAGCCATAAAGCAGTCGAAACGCTATTGGTTGGCCAAAAACAGTGGCAAATCGTGGGACGAAATCAAACAAGAATTTAGCCGTCCGGTGGAGATGTCGGTCTTTTCGTATAAAGGCGATCGCGACACATTGATGACCCCGCTCGATTCGATGAAATATTATTACAGTATTCTTCGATCTTCATTTATGTCGATGGAAATTAAAACTGGCCATGTAAAGGCTTACGTAGGAGGACCAGATTATCGTCATTTTATGTACGACATGGTAAAGGGCGGAAAGCGACAGGTAGGATCGACAGTAAAACCATTCTTATATACATTGGCCATGCAGAATGGCATGTCGCCATGCAGCAAAGTGCCCAATGTGCCTCAGCAATTCATTATGTACGATGGATCGATTTGGGAAGCTAAAAACTCAGGAAAAACGAAGTTTGATGATAAGATGGTTACGCTGAAATGGGGTTTGGCTCACTCGGTGAATCAGGTTTCGGCATGGGTAATGAAACAGTTTAATCCTCAATCAGTAGCTGATATCATGAAGAAAATGGGTATTTATAGCCCAATCGATCCGGTACCTTCTATGTTTTTGGGTACATCAGATGTAACTTTATATGAAATGGTGGGAGCCTATGGTACCTTTGCCAATAAAGGAGTTTTTACCAAACCCATTTTTGTAACCCAGATTGAAGACCGACACGGAAACATCATATCAACATTTCGATCTGATAGGCATGATGCAATTGATGAGCAGACGGCTTATCTGATGATTGAATTAATGCGTGGTGTTGTTGATGCAGGATCGGGTGGGCGATTGCGCTGGAGCCCTGACTATGGTGGGTTCAAAGGTCCAATTGCCGGTAAGACAGGAACTACGCAAAATCATTCTGACGGTTGGTTTATTGGAATTACGCCCCAATTGGTAAATGGGTCATGGACTGGAGCTGAACTTCGAAGTATACATTTTGAGGATTTGCAATCGGGTCAGGGAGCCCGGATGGCTCTTCCTGTTTGGGGATATTTTATGCGAAAGGTTTATGCCGATCACAGTTTACCATATCACGATCAGGTTGATTTCGAAAGGCCTGCAAATTTCTCGGTGAATATTAATTGTGACGATCCGGAGAGTATTGAACAGGAAAAGGATAATTCGGAGGAATTCTTTTAAAAGGAAGTGTCTGGAGTTCGAAGTTTGCAATGCCTAAGTTAATTTCTATATATCAGCAAACGAAAGAATAAGAATAAACGGAATTGCATAAAATTAAGAGTGCCTAAAGTTTTTTAACTTCAGGCACTTCGAATTTTGGGCACTCCGCCCTATTGTTTTGTATTATTTTTCAAGCTTTTCAGAGTCTTTCTTTGGCTCGTCTTCGTCAGCTTTAGAAGCATTCTTGAATTCTTTTATACCTTTCCCTAAGCCTTTCATTAATTCAGGGATTTTGGTTCCGCCAAACATCAACACAACCACAACCAAAACAACAATAAGCTCCTGAGGTCCAATTACACCGGCGATAATTAATAAGTTCATAATATAAAGTTTAAATGGTTTTTACAATTAAAAGGTTTCCACAAAAGTAACAAAAATTACAAATTCAGATATTTATTTAAAGAGTTTATAAATATCATTTAAGTTGGCAAAGAGCACCAACGAAAGTAATAATACCATGCCTGCAATTTGCGCATATTCCAAAAACTTATCACCTGGTTTACGTCCGGTAATCATTTCGAAAAGAAGGAATATTACATGCCCTCCATCAAGCGCCGGAATAGGCAAAAGATTCATTACCCCAAGAATAATTGATAGGAATGCAGTCATACTCCAGAATGAGAACCAACTCCAGGCTCCAGGGAAAATGTTACCAATGGCAATAAATCCGCCGAGACTCTCGTAAGCCTTGGTTTTTGGAGAGAATATCAGTTTAAATTGTTTCAAATAATCGCTAATTGTACTAAGCCCTCTGTTTATTCCTGCAGGTATCGATTCAATTAAGCTATATTCAATGGTTTTTAATTCGAATATTTTCTCAAGATTCAGATCGAGTGCAATTCCAAGTGCACCTGTTTTCGGAATAACTATAGGGAACGTCATTTCCTGATTGTTTCTCATGACATTCAAGGTGATTTTCTTTCCAATATGCTCCCGAAGTGCTGCTTTAAACTGATCATTGTATTCATATGTCAGACTGTCCATTCCCAAAATCTGGTCACCGACGTTAAGACCTGCTTCTTTGGCTGGCGAATCCTTGGCGATTTTTGCAATTTTATAATTAAACGGAATACGGAACGACATATCCAGTCTGTTTTTAATCATAAGAGCAAGGTCATCGTCCGAGATTTCAACATCTACCTTTTCTCCATTACGTTCAACCTGAACCGCAGAGGCTTTGTCAAGAATGATCGTTGGAACTACTTTACGAAAATCCTCAACTGGCATATTTGCTACTGAAAGGATTTTATCGCCATTCTGAAAGCCAACTTTCATTCCAATGGAGTCAACTTCAATTCCATACTTTACATTTGCAGTTGGCAAGTATGATTCGCCCCAGGCATATAAAATACCTATATATATAATGAATGCAAGTATGAAATTCATAACTACACCACCAACCATGATCAACAGACGTTGCCATGTTTTTTTTGCACGAAATTCGTAAGGTTGGGCAGGTAACTTCATCGCTTCCTTATCCATCGATTCGTCAATCATTCCGGAGATTTTCACATAACCACCCAGAGGCAGCCAACCAACGCCATATTCGGTGTCTCCTTTTTTAACCTTAAAAAGAGAGAACCATGGATCAAAGAACAGATAGAATTTCTCAACTCTGGTTTTAAATAACCGGGCAAACATAAAATGCCCAAATTCATGTATGATAACCAATAGTGATAAACTTAGAACAAGTTGAGCAGCTTTTATTAGTATTATTTCCATCGACTGATTTTACTGTTTTTAAATCTTTTGTTTTATCCGGCTTTTCACTATGGCCGATGTCAATATCCTGACTTCTTTATCTGATTGGACATAGTCTTCCAGATTCGGATTTTTCAGACAAGTGGCCTGTTCCATGGCCTGTTCAATAATTTCGGGCATCTGAAGAAAACTGATTTTATCGTT
Organism: Bacteroidales bacterium; assembly: GCA_038209805.1. Lineage (GTDB taxonomy): Bacteria > Bacteroidota > Bacteroidia > Bacteroidales > Prolixibacteraceae > Aquipluma. The sequence continues at coordinate 6,583 of JBBQXI010000173.1, forward strand.
CAGAAAAGCCTGGACCACCACCTCGTTTGCTGCGTTTAGAATACAAGGCATATTTCCACCCAGATTCAGCGCTTCAAAAGCGAGTGCAAGGTTACGAAAATTTTTTGTATTTGGCTGTTCAAATGTTAGTTTGGGGTAATCTAAAAAGCTGAATCGTTTGAATGTTGAAGGTAACCTATCCGGAAAATTAAGTGCGTACTGGATCGGCAATTTCATATCGGGCAGTCCCATTTGCGCTTTCATTGATCCATCGCGAAACTGAACGATGGAATGTATGATACTCTGCGGATGTACCACAACATCAATTTGTTCAGGCTTTAATCCGAAAAGCCATTTTGCCTCGATAACCTCGAACCCTTTATTCATCATTGAAGCGGAGTCGATAGTGATTTTGGCGCCCATATCCCAATTGGGATGTTTCAGTGCATCTGTCTTGGTCACATTTGCCAATTGTTCCATTGAAAATCCTCTGAAAGGGCCTCCGGAAGCAGTGAGGTAAATTTTCTCGATTTCATTATTGAATTCTCCAACCAGGCATTGAAAAATCGCAGAGTGTTCCGAATCGACCGGATAAATATTCACTTTGTGCTCAATCGCAAGTTGATTGATGATTTCGCCTGCAACCACCATTGTTTCTTTATTAGCCAGTGCAATGTGCTTGCCGGCTTTAATGGCATTGCAAGTAGGTATCAGTCCGGAATAGCCGACCATTGCAGTAACCACCAAATCAATGGTATCCATCTCAACTACTTGCTGCAAAGCCTCTCTTCCGGCGTAAATTTTAATGGATTCATTTTTCAGTGCTTCTGTTAATTCGTCATAGTGGCACGAATTCGAAATCACGACCACATTCGGCTGGAATTTTCTGGCCTGATCGATCAGTAAGCTGATGTTGTTGTTGGCTGTCAGAACCTCAACCTCAAAATGATCGGGGTTTTGTGATATCACTTCCAACGTTTGTGTCCCGATTGATCCGGTCGACCCCAAAATGGCAATACGTTTCTTCATAAAAAGGTTTAAAAATCAATATAGGTTTCTGGATCAAGGGCAGTTCCATTGTGCCAAAGTTCGAAATGAAGATGCGGACCGGTAGTCAGCTCGCCGCTATTCCCCATAATGGCAATCGCATCTCCGGCTTTCACTTTTTCGCCAACCTCTTTAAGCAATTCAGCATTGTGTTTGTAGGCAGAAATGAGATTGTTTTCGTGTTGAATATAAATAGAATAGCCTGTATTCATGGTCCATCCGGCAAAAACAACTGTTCCGTCCAAAACGCTTGATATCCGGGAGTTTGGACTTCCAACAATATCAACCGCAAAGTGCTCTGTTTTGGTGTCGAATTTATTGGTAATTAATCCGCGTAACGGCGTAAAGAAATGAATATTTGAAATGCTTGGCAGCTTTTTCTGATTGTTTGAAATCGATAAATTAAGTTTTTCCTCCAATA
>JBBQXI010000174.1:0-8000 GCA_038209805.1 Bacteroidales bacterium
GCCTGGTATTCGGCCATTTGCGACGAAGGCCGAAACCTGAAGGGACCTGCTTCGGATTACAATTACTGGATCCGCAGTTTGCAGATAGCCGTGCGCCGCATCAACGGGAAATACTTCCAACCGGGTGATACCGCCCGTTTCAATATTGGCCTTATCAACGAAAATAAACTTGTCGCCGGAACTTATCAATTGAAAATTGAGGTCATAGATGGTTTGAACCATCCAACTGGTATTGTAGTGGAAAAACTGGTTGAAGTGAGGGGTGGAGAGGTTTACGCACAAACATTTATTTCTGATTTTCAGGTGGTGCTGCAAAAGAGCTGGAATGCCGGATATGTTACATTAAATTGTTCGCTGTCGAAAAACGGGACATCTGTTGCCGAAGGAAAGGAGCAGGTTTTGTTGAAAAATCGTTCGTCTTACCGATCGGCTCTTGAAAATAAATCGTTCGCGTTGATAAACTGGAAGGATGCAGACTTGGCTTTGAAAGAGGCCGGCGCTACAACCAAACCTTTCTCACCTCAAGAGAAAAGCGGCTGTATCCTTGCCGGTGATGCAGTGAGCAGTGACACCTTAGCTTCGATACTGAAACAGGTAAAAAATGGCGCTGTATTGCTGGTAAGGTTCAATGCCGAATGGGCGAAATTGTTTTACGAACAAAAAATACTGAAAACTCCGGTAACGGCCTGGGGAGGATTGCAAAAGCCTTACTGGAACGGTAATGGCTGGGGCTACATCGACCTGCTGAGTCAGCAAAACGCTGTTCCTTCGGGTTATACCATAGGCACCAACAGCTGGGAAACCAATTCCGATCCGCTTGGGTTTGAGCCGTTCGAGAGCAATTATCCGCAGAAGTCGCATGGCGCTTTCTTTTTCAGACCCGATCAACTGCTTACCCTCACGGGCGAAATTGCCTATGGAAAAGGGAAAATTATACTGGCGCCTTCGTATCCGGTGGAAGGAAACAATGCCTTTAACGACATGATGTTTTTTAACCTGGCTAAATACTGTCAATCAAAGTAAAGGAAATGAGAGACGCATCAATGGAGCAAACCGCTTTGGGAATCAGCACCACACACAGTATTTCGGGCGATATAAAATATTCTGAAAAAGAAAAAGCAATCCTCCGCGAACTGGCCAAACATGTGGCCGAATTGGCTGCCCATCCGCGCGAAGAAGTAAAAAAGTCGCTCTGGCTGAAACTCAACGATCTGCAACCGGTGAGGCCGCTGGTGTTTTGCGATCCGGAAAATGGATGGAACGAAATTATTACCCAGAACCAAATTTTATGCGAAAAACCACTTTTCAGGGTTTGGGAAATGGCATTGCATAAAGAAATTTACTGGGCCACGCAAATGCAGGACGACCGGGTGATTGAACCTTATTTTAATGTGCCTTACAGTTATACCGACAGCGGTTGGGGTCTGACTGAAATTTACACATCGGGTGGCGACAGCGGATCGCATGTGTGGGATGCTCCGGTTAAAGATTACGAAACCGATTTCCCGAAACTTCATTTTCCTGAAATATCCGTCGATTACGAAAAAACTAACCGCATTGTTGAGGTGGCCAAAGAAATTCTGGGCGACATTCTCGAAGTCCGTTTGCGCGGTTTGTGGTGGTGGACATTGGGTATGACCATGGATTTCATTCATTTGCGTGGTATGGAAAATATGATGATGGACATGATGCTTTATCCGGATGAAGTTCACATGATGATGGCTTTTCTGCGCGATTCAAAATTGCACCTGCTCGACTTCCTGGAAAAGAACAATTTGCTGGCTCTCAATACCGGCGGAACTTATGTGGGGTCGGGCGGATTTGGCTTCACTTCGCAGCTTCCGCAGACGGGGTTCAATCCGGCTCAGGTCAGCACTGCCGATTTGTGGGGATTTACCGAAAGTCAGGAAACGGTAGGTATTTCTCCTGAGATGTTCGAGGAATTCATTTTCCCATATCAATTGCCCATCATGGAGCGTTTTGGCCTGAATTGCTACGGCTGCTGCGAACCGCTTGATATCCGATGGCATGTGGTTCAAAAATTCCCGAGGCTGCGGCGCGTATCAACAAGTCCGTGGGCTAACCGCGAAAAGATGGCCGAATACCTGGGCAACCGATATGTGATGAGCCTCAAGCCATCGCCTACCCCATTGGCCATGCCCACTATTGATGAGACAGTTCTTCGGGCTGAAATCAGGAAAGACCTGCACATTACCCGCGATTGTCAGGTGGAGCTGATCATGAAAGACAATCACACCTTAGGAAATAATCCGATAAATGCGGTGCGCTGGTGCCGGATAGCCAAAGAAGAAGCCGGCGCTTTTTGAAAAAGTAAACCAATAACAATATTCAACAAAGAATAACCAATAAAGCATGAGCACGACGCAAGATGCAGTTTCAGCAACCGGACAATCACACCCATACAATAAACTCTTTGTCATATCCATTAGTTTGGTGGCCGCAATGGGTGGACTGATGTTTGGATTCGACCTCGGGATAATCACCGGAGTTATACCTTTTATTTCCAAACAGTTTAATCTTCAGGGTTTTTCCCTGGGATGGGTGGTGGCCATTTTTGAGTTGGGCTGCATGGCTGGAACTCTAATTATCGCCCACTTTGCAAATAAGTATGGCCGAAAAAATGTGATGATTTTCAATTCACTTTTGCTGGTAATCACCTCCATTGGAGTAGCCTTTGCCCCCTCCGCAGTAATGTTATGTTTTTGGAGGTTTATTCAGGGGGCAAGTGTTGGTGCCGCCTCGGTGGTTTCGCCCATGTACATTGCCGAAATATCGCCGGCCCATTCCCGGGGTAAATTAGTTTCGCTTAATCAACTGACAATCATTTTAGGCATACTGCTGGCAACCGTGAGTGCTTATGTATTTGGCGATCCTGATAATGCCGAAAGCTGGCGATGGATGTTTGGTTCGGCTTTTGTTCCTGCCGTGATGTTTTTCATCCTGGTGTTTCTCATTCCTGAAACTCCGCGCTGGCTCATTAAGGCAAACCGCGAAGCCGATGCCCGAAAGGTTTTATTGAAGATCGGAGAGAAAGACTTCATTGAAAAAGAAATGAACGACATCAAAAACTCGCTGAATCAAAATACAGGGAAGGGAAGCTACCGCGATTTACTTGGTAGTGCTGTTCTTCCCGCGCTATTGGTTGGTTTCGGGATAGCCATTTTGCAGCAGTTTTGCGGCATAAACAATGTAACGCAATACGTGCAGGTTATCTTCGAAAAAGCGCACATCAACCTCACAGATGGCCTGTTCAAAGGAATGTTTGTCGGACTGGTTTTCTTCGTGTTTACTTTTTTAGCCATTATTCTGGTCGATAAAATTGGCCGGAAGATTTTAATGCTGGTGGGAACAGCACTGATGGCCTTCTTTCTGTTCATGCTGGCTTGGTCGTTTAACAGTGTGCATATTAACGGGCTTCTGGTATTTTTCTTCGTTATGGGTTACATTGCAACCTTTGCGTTCACGCTGGGGCCGGTGGTTTGGGTACTTTTGTCCGAGATATACCCGAACTACATCCGCGAAAAAGCCTTGTCGTTGTCGTCGTGCATGTTATGGACGGCCACTTTCGTGGTGGTGCTGGTATCTCCTTATTTGCTTGACCTTAGCCCGATGATTAATTTTTTACTTTTCGCGGTACTCAATGTCGTTGGGTTTGTATTCGTGTGGATTTATCTTCCTGAAACCAAAGGTCGCACGCTGGAAGAAATGGAGGGAATCTGGAAAAAGAAGATTAAATAACAGAACAACCAGTTATAAAAAAGGGGGGCATTATTTGATGCCGTTCGTGATTTATAATTATGAATAGAGGCAACGAGCCATGAGAATCGTTCGATTGACAAAGTCAAAACCTTTAGCTGCGCTAATCAGCGATTCTCGAACAGTGAATGAATTTCTATCCCCTTTGTTTCCGATATCTGTCTGGCGTATAAGTGGTGATTTTCTTAAAGATGCGTGAAAAATAAGAAGTGCTTTTGAACCCAGTTTGTTCAATAATTTCTTTATGACTTAATTCTGAAGTGAGTAGTAGAAATTGAGCCCTTTCTATTCGTTTCCGGATGATGTAATCACATGGTGCCAGTCCGGTAATTGTCTTAAAAACTTTCGAAAAATGGTCTTTCGACAAACAAGCCATACCAGCAAGTTCCTTTACATGAATATCGTGTTCCAGATTATTCTGGATGTGAATTAGCAAAGGTTGTATATTGTATTTCAACATGCTGTTTATTGTTTGAGTTTCTCCTGATTCCAAAAATCGGGAGAAAAGCTGTTTCAAAATTCCAATAGTTTCCAAATGTTGACTGCTCGATTGAAAGGTAACCTTCTTCGTTAGCCATAGTTTTGTTTGGTATACATTGGGATGATGATGAGGCAACTGTAAGTCGGGATTGATTTGCACTATTCGCTGAAACAATTTAAAATCGAGCTCGATGGCTTCAGTTTTATTCCTGATCGAATAAAGACTGTACGGACTCAATCCGTTAGGCTGGTCGATACTGAGATGGATATAGTAGTGCGATAATCCGGCTCCAAAATGATAGGTGCACGATGTGAAACTTGGAATCAAATAAAGATACCCAGCTTCGAGTGGTATTTTATGATTTCCAATAATCAGCAAACCTGTTCCTTCATTAATCAGATATATACGGGTGAATGGGCTGATGATGTCCTGATAGTCGGAATCGGACTCAAAGCTCAATAATGCAGTATTTCGGAGATGAAAGGTCAGCGATTCACTAATTTGTTCAGAATACATAGACTTTTAAATGAGTAGCTTAATTATATAACTCTCAAAAGTAGGAAAAAAACAGAAAGATTCAATTCTCGTAATTGTGCAACAAATTGCCTGAATTGTTCAAGTTATAGTCTTTATGATTAGGTACGTTTGTGAAAATAATCTAATTAAACGATTAGGTTGTTGAAATCCGACTGACAGTTAATGAAATAAAGCCCATGAATACAAGTATTCTATTCGGAATTTTGATTATCGCCATTGGCGCATTTGCCTCGGGAAGTTTCAGTATCCCATTTGACAAAGTAACCAACTGGAAATGGGAAAATTCGTGGTTAACCTTTAGCGTTTTTGGCTATCTTGTTGTACCACTCATTATTTGCCTGATTGTTGCTCCCAATTTTATGGAAATATACCGAACCATTCCATCAGGAAACTTGTGGCTAATTTTTATTCTCGGCGCAGTTTATGGCCTGGCAAACCTAACGTTTGGATTATCCTTGCGCTACCTTGGCGTGGCCTTGGGCTTCTGTATTTCGTTGGGTTTAATGATGGTGATCGGAACACTTTTGCCTCCTATGATCGATGGACGATTGAGCAGGATGTTTGAAGGAAATGGCGGTATTTTACTAATTTCCGGACTTGTAGTCTCGTGCATCGGTATCGGAATTACCGCTTATGCAGGTATTTTAAAAAGTCGCAAGCTCGAAAGCCTGAAAGGAATGAAAGCCAATGACGATTTCGATTTGCGCAAAGGTCTTTTCGCAGCCATGTTTGTTGGCATTACAGGTTCGTCGATGTCGCTTGGTTTTGAACAAGGGAAAATGATTGTAGAGGAGACAGTCAAAGCAGGTACACCCGAACTGTTTGCCAAATGCCCTGTGTTTGTGCTTTTTTTTGCAGGATCGTTGCTTTCGACCTTAGTTTGGTGTTTGTACCTGGGCATCAAAAATAATTCGTTGGACGACTATTACAAAGGCGAATCGAGAACATTGATTTCCAATTATATCCTATGTGCCCTTGCTAGCTTTTTGTGGTTTATCAACTACATTTTTTACGGAATGGGAACCAGCAAACTGGGTGAATTTTCTTTTGTCGCCTGGGGAATACTGATGTCGCTTACCATTGTTTGTGCTACCGTTTGGGGATTTTTCCGCGGGGAGTGGAAAGGGATTGAGTTCAAAATAAAGGGATTTGTTTGGTTAGGATTGGCGATGCTCATTACAGCTTCGTTTTTGATTGGCATTAGCGGATAAAAAAAGTTTCAAGTTTCAGGTTTCAAGTTCCAGGTTAACTTGGAATTTGGAACTTGAAACTTGGAACTTGGAACAACTTTAGACATTCAACCTGAAACTTTAAACTAATTTATATGACCTCAAGAGAAAGAATTTTAGCGGCCATCAGCCACAAGGAATCGGATTGTGTTCCAATTGATATGAGTGCAACCCCAAGTTCGGGGATTTCGGCAATTGCATACAGCAATTTGCTTAAATATATAAATAGAACGGAATTACCGGTTCAGATTTACGATGTGGTTCAGCAATTGGCTCAGCCCGATATGTCGGTATTAGATAGGTTTGGTGTTGATGTGCTCGATATTGGTCGTACGTTTAACGACCTGCCTTCCGATTGGAGTCCAATAACAATGGCCAATGGTGGCGCCGCTTTCTATCCCAAGTCTTTTCAGCCAACACAAATGCCCGATGGTTCGTATCAAACCTATGACGATGATGGCAAACGAATGTTATCCAGAATGCCGATCGGAGCAACTTTCTTCGACCAGACCTATTTCCCCTATGTTGACGGCTATCCCGATTCGTACGAAAACCTCGATGCTGAAATGGGGCGCATCATGTGGGCACGCGATGTGCATAGTCCGTGGGATCATGCCGGGGAATCAGACTTCTGGCAGAAGCTGCGGGAAAAAACCTTGAAATTGCGCGCCAGCACCGACAAAGCTTTGCTGGTGGTTTGCGGCTGCAACCTTTTTGAATGGGGAACATTCCTTCGCCGGATGGACAATTTCCTGATGGATTTGATGTGCGATCCAGACAATGTTGAGAAACTGCTCGATCAGTTGCTGATTCGCCACCTCGCCACCCTCGAAAAAGTATGCAATGCTGTGGGCGACATTGTCGATATCATCCGTTTTGGCGACGATCTCGGAATGAGTTCAGGCCCGTTTATGGATATGGATACTTACAAAACGCTATTTAAGCCACGGCATAAAATCCTGTGCGACTATGTGAAATCGCATAGCAAAATGCACACGTATATCCATTCCTGTGGATCTATTTCATTGCTTATGCCCGATATGATTGAAGCAGGAATTGAGATTTTTAATCCGGTGCAAACGAATGCCTGGAACATGGCTCCCGACTTTTTGAAAAAGGAATTCGGTCAGGATTGCACGTTCTGGGGAGGCGGTATTGAAACGGTTGGAACACTCAATTTGGGTACTCCGCAGCAGATTCGCGATCAGGTTTTCGAACGTTTGGAAATTTTCTCGAAAGGTGGAGGCTTTGTATTCAACACCGTTCACAACATTCTGCCCGATGTTCCGCCGCAAAATATTGTAGCCATGTTTGAGGCCGTAAGCGATTTTAATAAACAACAAACAATAATCAAGTGAAATGAAATCAAATAAAACCTTAATTCTTATCATCTTATTCATAATTGGATTGAATGGGACAATGTTGGCTCAGACAAACAACGTAATTGGAAATGAAAAGAAAATTGAACAGTGGAAAGATGACCGTTTTGGCATGTTTATTCACTGGGGACCTGTATCGCTAAAAGGAACTGAAATTGGCTGGTCGCGTGGAAAAGAAGTGCCTGTTGAAGAGTACGACAATCTTTACAAACAATTCAATCCTGTAAATTTTAATGCCGATGATTGGGTGAGTGTTGCCAAAGCTGCCGGCATGAAATACATCGTCCTCACCACCAAACACCACGATGGATTTTGCCTGTGGAATACACGTCAAACCGATTATAACATCATGAACTCACCTTTCAAGCGTGATGTAGTAAAAGAATTATCAGAAGCTTGCCGGAAACAAGGAATTGCTTTCGGAACTTATTATTCAACCTGCGATTGGCATCATCCCGATTTCCCGTTGACTAGTCCGGGTGGGAGTGTCCGCAGAGAAAAGAGCGATCTCGAAGCTTATACCACCTACCTGAAAAAGCAGATTGGCGAACTATTGATCAACTATGGCCCGCTGTATGTGCTTTGGTGTGATGTTCC
>JBBQXI010000175.1:0-7935 GCA_038209805.1 Bacteroidales bacterium
CAACGAAGCTCCGCCGTATCCTTTGTCTTTCATTTCTTCCAAATCGCGGGTTATCGATTCTTTGGTAACCATGCTGTTGAGCCACCACCAATAGCAGCGCAGTCTTGATTCGGCTGGTGGATTTGCAAACCCGGCTTTTAACTCTGAATAAGGTACTGCTGTGCTGGTAAATATATTTTTCTGCTGAGCAATCGAGAGAAGACTTGACAGCAAAATGACTCCAAGTATTTTAGTTTTGAGCATGTTGGTTTAGTTTTGAGAACAATATTAATTCATGTCCGTCGGCTTTAGCTTATGGTAAAGGATAATTCTATGATCTTCTATTTCGCCACTTCAAATACTGAATTTCCGGAGCCAACTTCTTCAAGAACGACAAAATTTCCTTCCTGACGATATTTTACCGCATTTCCGTTCATTTTCACTTTTTGCGATTTTGACCAAAATGGCAAATAGACTTCAGCCGTAGTGTTTGCCGGAATAGTCAGATTCATGGAAAACGATTGATCTGGTCTGTTTTGAAATGACATCAGGACATCGCCGCGAATAGTCGGGCACTTGATTTCGGCGTGTTCGAGTGAGGATGGCTGTGGTTTAATGCGTATTTTCCGAAAGCCGGGTTCGAGCGGTTCAATGCCCATTAGTTTACGTGGAATAATATTGGCCGGCGCGGCTCCCCAGGCATGGTTCCAATCCTGATTGGGTTTGTATTTGTTGTCCCAGGCTTCGAGCGAAATGGTCGATCCAACGCGAATCATGTTGTACCAACTGCGTTCAGAAGTAGACGAAAGAAGTTCCAATCCGTAATCAGCATTGTTTCCATCGTAAACGGCGTCCATCAAAAACTGCGATCCGTAAACGCTGCAAGCCATTCCGCGCGATTGCACAAAGCTGCTTACTTTACTTAACGACTTTTCAGGAACAAGTCCGAATGTGAGTGGAAACATATTGGCATGTAACGAAGCATGATTGGTTCCGATTCCATCAAAATAAACACCACTTTTCTTATCCAACAGTTTATTGTTGAAAGCGGTTTTTATTTTCAATGCCTGAGCTGCAAATTGTTTCTCATCTGATTCCTGATTCAAAACCTTTGCTATTTGCGCCAATTGATTGACTGCCTGATAATGATAAGCATTCACCACCGTATTTATATTCTGGAAAACAAATCCGTCGGTCTCGCCGGGTTCATTTTTGCCCAACCCAAGAATGCCAGTTTGTGGCCAATCCACAATATCTTTCAAAGTTCCTCTGAAATGAATGGATTCCAAAACTTCAGGAGTTACTTTTCCGGTTTTTGTCGAAATTAATCCTGATTCATCAGCCAATCGCAGCAATGCTTTTGCTTTCAGATCGGTATAAAAATGCTGAAGTGATTCTTTATTTCCGGTGTACAGATAATCGTTCCAAGCCATCAGCACCGACTGCAAGATCCATTCGGTTGGCCAGGTTGGTCGATTGATCAGGTATTCTTCGGAATGACGTGCCATGCTATATTCGCGAGCAACTCCGTAGTGCCCCAATTGATTGATGTAAGCATCGGCCTCGTATGGAATGCGCTCGCGGTCGCCATCGACATACGTTCCGCAAAACGAAGTGGCTTTTATCGAATACTTGCACAAATTCCAAACCTGATTGAGTATCGAATCTGAACTGTGAAAATACGATTCAGTTTCATCAAAAGCATAAAAAGCGGTTACCTGAACAACCTGATTTTTATAGATTGACTCATTGTATCCGTCAATCTCGCAATACCTGAAAGGCGTGACTTCGCCAATGTATTCGGGCATCAAAATAGCATTCGGGCCGGTATTCCGTTTGTCAGGGTTGATGGCCATTTCATAAGTGTTCCAACCTTTTTTCAGCGCCAGTTTATATACCGAATATCGAATAGTTCCACCCGGGGTTCGGTTAATTCTACCGTCTTTTTGTGCCTCACCCAAATGAATAGTAACGGTGTCAGAACCTGACTTGCCTAATAACGTCAATCGAAGTCGGCCAAAAGCAGCTTTTCCAAAATCAATGAATGTTTCGGATGCTGAAATGGATTTTATGGTAGCCGGATAAACATCCTGCTTTTGCAAGGAATATTGAGCTGTTGCGTAATCAACGAGCTTTGTGGCAGTTTTAAACTGAGATACGGCAGAAAACGAGGATTCCACACCATGATTGTCCCAGGTTTTTACTTTCCAGAAGTACACCGAATTGGGCTGAAGTTCTTTCCCCGAATAACTAATATTTTGAGATTCGTCGCTTTCTGTTTTTCCGGAATCCCAGAAATCCCCAAGGCTTTTCTCAATATTTTCAAGACTTGAAGCGACGATGATCTGATAGGCAGTCTGAACAGTATTGCTCTGATCGGAATTAACTATCCAACCGAAAAATGGCTGTTTTTGGGCAATTTCGGCGAACTGAAAATTTTCTCTTCTGCCAATAGCCTGAACTAACGGAGTATTTGTTGGATAACCATTCAGGAAGAGCCGATCTGCATGGGTCAAAAAATTAATGGAAAGGCCTGATGGTTGATTCTTTTCAGGAACCGCACTATGAACCTGAAAACACATTCCGGAGACAAGAAAAATTTGGAAAATATTAAATGCTATTTTTGATAATCGGCTCATTATTCGCTGGTTTTATTGAGTTTTGGTTTTCAGCAAAAGCTAAAAATACATTTTTTGATTGGACGAATTTCGGAAACACAAAGAAACAGCCCTCCTTTAGAAAAAAACAGGGACAACCTTGTAATAAAGATGTCCCTGGTTATAGTATAAAATCGTAGTTTATTTACTTATCCAACCTGGATTTTGCTCCAGTTTTACATCTTTATTAGTATCAATAACAGTTTGTGGAATTGGCCACAAGTTGTAACTAAAGGTCAGTGATGCCTGAGCTTCGGGCCAGTATGCGTACTTCTTGATGCGATCAGTAGCAATGGTTCCACCCATGCGAAGTAAGGTATTCCAGCGACATTCTTCGTAAACCAGTTCGCGGGTACGTTCGTCCAAAATGGTGTTGAAATTGTCGTCCATGTCGGCGGCAGTTACCATGTAAGTACATTGTGCACGGTCCCTCAACAGATTAATATCGGCAGCAGCACCAGCTTTATCGCCACTGCGCTGTTTGGCTTCTGCACGTAAAAGAATGGTTTCCGACAAACGGATAAAATAATCATCGCGGAACAGGTTACTCATGTTTTCGCCATCAGCCAGACCAGTATATTTATCGGTAGCAATTTTACATGAAACCGGATAGTCCAAGCTCTGATTGTCTTTGTTATTATACAACACAGTCCATGGAACACGCTTTCCGTAGTATGACGATGTTTTTACGTTGCCCTTGAAACTTCTGCGCATCACAACTTCAGAGTTACGCATATCCTTACCCCATTTGTCGGCATAAACACCATCGCGTGTGTACATGGTAGGCATAATTCGTGAGATACCACGTCCGCCAGCATCTTCCAGTGTGCCAGTAATGTCAGTAGGAGCTCCATTGCGGAATACAGGTCCATATGTACGCGAGTATGGTAATTTAGAACGCTTATCTTCAGCCTTGTAAGCGGCATAATCAACCTGCACAGCCCAGATACATTCTTTATTTCCATCCTGATAATTCACATTTCCTTCCTGAAAAAGGTCCCAGTAATAATTGGTGTTTTGAACGATTGTATCGAACGGAGCGGCAATAGCGCCTCCTGTATAGACATTAATCGATATCGAATTGACTGATTTCCGGGTTCCGAAACGAGCTTTTGTTAATGCATATGTTCCACCATCAATAACTTTGTTACCAAAACTAATTGACTTGGTAAATGCGGTAGCGGCTTCACTTGCTTTACCATCAGTGGCCAACTGAGTTCCCAGAGCCAGATACAGTTCGCATAGGTTGTGTTGAGCGGCTCCCTTTACCAAACGACCACCAACTGCTGTTGTCTCCGGAAGATCGCCTTCAATTGCTTCTAGTTCAGTAATTGCAAACTGGTAAGTTTCAACGCGTGTTGAACGTTTAAAATCAAATTTAGGAGCAGTAGAAATATCGGTTACAATTGGAACACCACCAAATAATTCTGCCAGATTGCGGTAAGCAAAGGCGCGGAAGAACCTGGCCTGAGCCACGGCATAAGCCTTTTCTGCAGGTGTTGACCATGCAATTTGTGGTAATTCAGCGGCATACAAAGCCAGGTTGGCGCGAGAGATTACATAGTACCAGGTTGAATAATTGTCGTAGAATATATCTTTATCAGGATTGATCACCCCATAATTATTAAAGGTATCACTTCGACGGATACTTGGCACATCAAACATATCGGTACCGTTTCCACGAAAAGCAAAGATCCAAAGCGATTCATCAGGATTTGCCCATAAGTTGCGCAAATGCGAGTATACTGAAACTAAGATTTGATCAACCTGAGCGGAGGTCGAGAATGCATTGTCAACAGTATAAAAGGTTTCAGGATTTTCTTTCAGAAATGATTCATCCGATTCGCAGCTTACCATACTCACCAAGAGTAAAAGTAACCAGATTCCAGCTATATATTTTATCTTTTTCATATCGATGTCGTTTTTAATAAGGTTTAGAAACTAATATTTGCACCTATCGAATAGGTAGAAGGTACTGGGCTTGTATTCTCCCTTACACCATTACCTATTTCAGGATCGCCACCAAACCAATTGGTAATCGTTGCCAAATTCTTTGCACTGAAGAATAATTTCAATGAGCTGATCTTCGCTGATTTTACCCAAGGTTGATTAAACGTATACGAAAGATTCACATCCTGAACTCTCACGAACCCGCGCGACTGAAGGGCCTGATAACGACCATCTCCGGCGAAATAAGCTGAAGGATAAACATTGCTTTTATTTTCCGGTGTCCAATACGGTTTCGAAGTCATATTATCGTTAAAACGACCTGTACCTGAAGTCATATAAGCAGCGGTATTGCTTTTCAGAAAATAATTGTTTCCTCCAAAAGTACCGGTTACCATGACATACAATTCGAAATTCTTGTAGGTAACGCTGTTGCTCATATTCAAACGGAAGTTTTCTTTTTTGTAGCCCAGAATTTTACGGTCAGCAGCAGTAATACCAGCTATACCATCCAGGTCTTTGTATTTTGGAGCTCCCGGAGCTGCGCCTGTAAGTGCAATATAATCAGCATCTGTAGATTGAACGATACCGTCTTGTTCGTATCCGTAAATGGCACCCAGCGATTTCCCGATAAACAATTGGTTGGCGATATCGTCGTCTTCCTTTCCGTCACCATTTTTATCTTCACCATAAAGTTTTACCAGTTTATTGTTGTTTTTCCAGAAGGTAAGTGATGTATTCCAACTTAAATTTTTAGTCTTCACATTAACTGTTCTCACTGTAAATTCAACTCCGGCATTGTTTACCTGCCCCAGTGAAGTTAGTATTGTTTTGAAACCTGTCATAACAGGTATCGTGCGTGTAAAAATCTGATCGGTAGTTTTCGAGAAATAAACATCCAAATCAACCGAAATACGGTTTTTCAACCAAGTTGATTCAAATCCGGTATTCCAGGTTTCAGTGGTTTCCCATCCAAGATCAGAGTTACCGAGTGCATTTTGGTATAACCCATAATTGATTTTTCCTCCGGCATTTGAATATTCATAGCGAACATCTCCTGAAGTTCCATTGGCAATGGTCGACAAAGTTGCATACGGACCAACTCCCTGATTACCATTCTGACCCCAGGATAATTTCAGTTTCAGATTATTAAGAGCATCGAAGCTTTTCAGAAATTCTTCGTTGGTCACTTTCCATGCGGCGCCAAATGCAGCAAAATTTCCCCATTTTTTATTGGCACCAAATGCAGATGAACCATCACGACGAAGAGACGTTGTAATAAAATATTTGTCATTAAACGAATAGCTTGCACGACCCAGATAACCAATGTTGGCTTTTTCATAACCGCCAATCTGTTTTCCGTTTGTATCTGTATTTACAAAAAGATCGACCTTTTGTACAGTTGCTTTATGCAAACCCCACATACCTAAAGCAGTGTTTCCGTTTGCCGAAAAGTCAGAACCTGTAACATTAATAATTTCGTATTTGGTATAGTCGCGGGTTGCTACTGCAGTAGCTTCAATAGTATGCTTTCCAAATGTGCTTTTATAACTGACAATGTTGTCAAATACGTAGCTTGAGTTTTTTGAATTGAGCAAATTACCGTTTGCGCTGGCCAAAAGGCTTACAACAGTTGCTGGTTCATATCTGGCAAGACCTTCGCCTTCTTTGATGTAATAGTTTTCGTTGGTGAAATTTCCCGAGAACCAACGGTCAAGGTTGGTCAAAAGGTTGATGCGGTAGCTTAGTCCTTTCACCCATGGAGCGTCAAAAACAGCATAAGCATTCATACGGTAATTGGTACGGATGTCTTTGTTTTCGCGGGTTCCATCCTGTACTCCCCACAAAGGATTCAAAGAAGATTGAGTTACAGGATATTTCTCCAGGTTTCCCTGATCGTCGCGGTACATTACACCATAAGGTGATGTGATTTCAGCAGTACCAATGTCCGCAGAAAAACCAGAATAATCTCTTCTGGAATAACTGGCATCCAAACCAACTTTCATCCAGCTGGTAATCGTCGTATTAATTTTACCCAACAACGAAATACGATTGAAATCGTCGCCTACAACAATACCTTTATTTGAATTATAAGCTGTAGAGAAATAGTAATTTACATTTTGGGCTGCTCCTGAAATGGCAACCTGATAATCCTGAACTACACCTGTACGGGTTACTTTGCTAAGCCAGTCGGTTTCAGAACCGGCGGCCAGATTAGCTAATTCTCCTGCCTTCATCCAATTGGTTGAGCCATCGGCATATTTATTTCTGGCATTAACAACAGTTAGCCATTCAGCACCTTTCATCATTTGTGGTTGATTCTGCCAGCTCTGAACACCTGCAGAGGTATTGAAAGTGATTGTTGGTTTGCCATTTTTACCTTTTTTGGTTGTGATAGCAATAACACCGTTGGCCGAACGCGACCCGTAAGCAGCGGCCGAAACGGCATCTTTCAGTACGTCGTAGGTAGCAATATCATTCGGATTAATATCACTCAAGCTTCCAAGATAAATTACACCGTCCAGTACGATCAATGGATCGTTTGAACCGTTAATGGAATTTTGTCCACGAAGTTCCATCGACGGTTCGCCTCCGGCAGAGTTAGTTGCGCCGATGTTCAAACCGGCTACATTTCCTTTTAACGATTCCAGTGCGTTCATGTTTGGACTTAACGCAACCATCGAATTTTCCATTTTTACTGAACTAACCGAACCCGAATAGTCCTGACGTTTAGCTGTACCATAACCGATAACGATTACTTCGTCAAGGCCTTTTGTTTCTTCTTCAAGAACAATATTAAATACTGATTTACCCTGAACTTTAACTTCCTGTGACGTCATTCCAACAAATGAAAATACCAGAGTGGCATTATCCTCAACTTTCGAAAGTTCATAAGTTCCTTCATTGCTGGTAATAGTTCCATTGGTTGTACCCTTCACGCTAATTGAAACACCCGGAAGTGGTTCACCTGTACTATCTGTAACCTTCCCGGTTACTTTCTTCTGTTGTATCGAATACGATGGTGACAATACAATCTGACGACCAACCAACTTGTAATTGACATTGGAACCTTCAAAAAGTAATTCAAGAACCTCATCAACCGAGGCACTTTTGACATTGATTGTAGCTGTTTTTTCTACATCAATCAGATCTTTGTTATACAGAAACACATAGTTGCTTTGATTTTCGATCTGAAGCAGTATTTCCTCAACTTTGGTTTGCTTAACATTTAAAGTTAAAGCCGATGTTTGGGATAAAACAGTTCCGGCCAATGACTGGAGAACCGTAAACACCACCAGAAAGATAGCAAGTTTCATAATTAATAAAAGTTTTTTTAGGTCTGTGCTCAATG
>JBBQXI010000176.1:0-7867 GCA_038209805.1 Bacteroidales bacterium
GTAACTGTTCACCACTTTTTGCCATTTCTTCAGGTCGTTGCCAAGCATGAAATCACCGGTAAAGGACTGGTCGTTACTGTTAATGAGGGTCTGAAGCTCAGTATTCGACTCTTCGAGCCAGCTAAGTGCCTGTTTAAATACTGCTTTTTGCGTATCGTATTTTGGAGCTGTATTTTCAAGGCTTTTCAACGCATCAGTCATTGGTACATCACCGAGCCTCAAACTCATATCGACAAAAAAGTAAGCTTTGAAAAATTTACCGATTGCAGAATATGGATTGTTATCGGCCAAACCAACGCGCGTTGCTTCCGAAATCATCTGGTTTACATTTTTCAACTGGTTGTAGTTGAAACTGGTTGTTGTCCAGTCATATTGCTGGTCGTCGTAATAAGCGTAGTTGCTGCAATGAAATTGACCCCATCTCATTTCGTTGCTCCATGGCGAATAATACAGGTCGTAAAGTACTTTGGTAAATACCAGCGATGGCGGCACTTCGCCCGGACGGTTCGGATCTTTTTCAAGGTCAGAAAATTTCTGGCATGACGATAACCCTACTGCGAATACCATCATGAATATGATTATTTTTTTCATTTCTGTGTTATTAAGAATTCGTAAATAAAACTTTAGTTTAGAAGCTGATATTCAGGTTGAACCCAAAGCGACGGGTTGTTGGGGTCTGAAGTCCAGATGAACCATTGCTTTCATCGATATATTGCTCGATATCGATATCGGTTCGTTCAGCAAAATACAGCAGGTTACGGCCTACAAACGAGATATTGGCCTGTTTGATAAACGTTTTGCTTAAAACAGTTTGTGGTATGGTGTAGGTTAAAACCACTTCGCGCAATTTTACAAAAGTGCGGCTAATGCGGTCGGCAACATCAGTTCCGTAATAACGGCTAATGTAGTCTTGCAGGTAAGTCGCTGTAGTGTTTGAAGCAAATTGCAACTTGTCGTAGTTGGTAACCTGGCCATTCGAATCGTATTCAATGGCTTGTCCGTTACTTACAACTACACCTTCGCCAACGTACGATTTAATTCCTTTGGTGTCGTTAATGCGAGCAGCGCCCATAGTGCCAAGTACAGTATTGATATGGCGACCTCCCTGGTAAGTTTTCTTTTCAACATAGTCGAGAATTGTCCCACCGAATCGTCCGTCGAACTGAACTTTCAGGCTTAAATTCTTGTATGAAAACGTGTTGTTTATTGCTCCAACCCAATCAGAGTTTGCATTTCCCAGATATTGAACAACGGAGTTTTTGATTGGGCGGCCACTGGCATCGTTAATAATTTTTCCATCAGAAGTCCTCACGAAGTCAGACCCATACATTTTATCCATACGGTCGCCTACTTTTAAATAGATGTTCAGTTTTTCAACTCCGGGGTAAATTTCTTTCAGATACCGTTGATAGGTTGAATAGTTTGCCGAAATGTCCCAGCTAAAACCATTGACGTTATGCACTGGCGATCCTGAAACATTGATTTCGATACCTTTTCGCTGAACCTTGATCCCATTTACTAAAGCCGATGAATATCCGGTTGCTCCCGAAATTGGCAAAGAAAAAATCTGAGGTCCGTCGACACTCGAAAAGTAGGTTACATCGAACATGAGTTTGTTTTCAAATAGTCCCATATCAGTACCCACTTCCCAGGCTGAACTTGAGTTTGGTTTCAGGTTAGGGTTCGAAATGGTGTTGGTATAGGAAGCGGCTGGTTTTCCCTGAATCAGGCCAATGGAGTATGAAGCCGAGTTCTGGAATGAGGGTCCATCGTAAGGTGAATAATAGTTGCCACCATACCCCGGAACCCACAACTGTCCAATAGTGCTTGATGTTAAGGCGCCACCGACTTGAGCATACGAACCTCTCACTTTCCATGATTTAACGTACGGAATGGTCATCAATTTTGACATCTCGATACTGGTTGAAACCGATGGATAGAAATAAGTGTTGTGACTGGTTGGCAGGGTAGAGTTTTTATCGGCACGGCCGGTTAACGACAGCGTCAGAAAATCGTCGTAGGTAAGGTCGGCAGTGGCATAGGCACTCAATACCTGCATGGGAGCATAGAAGTTATACGATTTTACAGGGTTTTTAGAGTTACTCAGGTTATACCATCCCGGAACATTCAGGTAATCGGTTGTGGCATAGCTGCTTCTAAATGAGTATGAGCGAATATTTCCCCCGGCAGTGGCGTGCAAACTAAGTTTTGGAACCACATAACGGTCGTACGACAAAAGTATGTCGGTATTGTTTTCAAACAGGTTACGCTTGTCTTCGCGGTAATCGCCTTCGCCAGCTTCGCGACCATAGGGGTGTGCTGAGTATGGAAGCTTTTCAGACCGGAACAAATCGTAGGTTGAAATGGCTGTACGGGCTTGCAAATTAAAGTAATCACTGATTTTATATGATATGGTTGCGTTTCCAGTAAGGTCATTTTTGTAGTGACCGCGTAACCATTCGTACGACATGAAGTAAGGATTGTGGTAACGCTGGTATTCGGCATAAATTGATTGAACACCTTCTTTTCCAGGCTGCCAGTAATTACGCATGTCATCAATGTTCCAGTCGGCGCCACCCCATGCAATGATGTTGTAGATAATACTATTCGGGCCATAGTTCACGTCAGGAACATTGGGTGTATATTGTCGACTATAGGCCATGTTGGCGCTCACACGAAGCTTTTTCGAAACATTGTAACCACCGGTCAAATTAAAGTTGGTTATGTTGAGTGAAGTGTTGGGAACTATACCTTTCTGGTAACTGTGCGATGCTGAGAAGCGAAGATCGTATTTTTCGCCGCTTGCCGAAAGGGCTAAACTGTTGTTCGAAAGGAGTCCGGTTTCAAGAAAACGTTTCAGATTGTCTTTTCCACGGGCAACATATGCAGTTGGTTTAATGTGACCTGTATAAGTTGAGCCATTGGCAAAAGTAGTCGGGTAAGAAGTTCCGGGAGTGTATTGTCCATCATATTGGGGAATCAACTGACCGTCAAATTTTGGTCCCCAAACATCATAGTCTCCGTCATT
This sequence comes from Bacteroidales bacterium, assembly GCA_038209805.1. Classification (GTDB taxonomy): domain Bacteria; phylum Bacteroidota; class Bacteroidia; order Bacteroidales; family Prolixibacteraceae; genus Aquipluma. The sequence continues at coordinate 3,029 of JBBQXI010000176.1, forward strand.
CAATCCACCACCTTTTCCGTCAGCAAATGCATAGATTCCATGGTCGCCGGGACCATATTCGTCCTGAACTTTTGGAATGGCCAAAAAGCCACTCTCGGTCATAGTGCTTGAATTAAAATCGACAGAGAATCCGCGTTTATCAGTAGTTCCGCGTTTAGTGGTAATCTGAATGGCTCCGTATTGACCCCTTGATCCGTACAATGCCGCAGCGGTAGGGCCTTTTAGTATGGTGTAGCTTTCAATATCATCGGGGTTGATGTTCCAGGTATCGGTCTGAACCGGAACTCCATCAACGACATAGAGAGGAGCTGCTCCACGAAGCAGAACCGAAGGGGCTCCCAGAATTTCAGAAGAAGCGCCAACTGTTAAACCAGCAACTTTTCCTGTCAGAGCATTAATGGCATTAGGTTCTCTGGCTTTAACCAGTTCAGTACCTTTTACATCCTGAATGGAAAAACCGATAGTGCTTTTTTCCTTCACGATACCTAATGCGGTTACAACTACTTCTTTGATTTCCTGCTTCGAATCTTCTAAAGTAATATCGATCACTTTTTGATTGCCAACTGTAACTTCAACGGTTTCGAATCCGATGTACGAAGCCATCAAAATATCTTTCGGCTCCGCCTTAATGGTGAAATGCCCATTAACATCCGATAGTGTTCCGTTAGTGGTTCCTTTTACCAGAATGGTTGCGCTTGGCAGACTCTCTCCATTGCTGGTTTTCACTGTTCCTTCAACAGTTGCCTTTTGGGCAAATACCGCTGATCCAATCAGGAGGAACATGATAATTAATAAGGTAAATTTTTGCATTTTAACGTGGTTAGAATTAATACTCTTCTTTTTTTTTACATAGAAATGGCCGTTTACAGCATTTTACGCTATAAAAACCAGTAAAATCAATAATTAATAAATCGCGTTTCGGGGATGTTTAAAATACGAGGGTTACCCGTTTGGTGAATAAGTTTGTCAGCGAATTTGCATCATTGGTTTCGGTAATTGCCTTTTCAAAACTCGCAGTTTCGGCGGTAAGTACATTAAAAGCAACATCCAAAACTTTATTAAATTCGGCCGATGCTGTTTCGGTTGTGAGTTCTCCCTTTTTTACTGCCTTTTTTAAGTAGCGTTCAATCTTCTTTACCGCATCGTATATTACAGGTTTGCGAATCATGGTGCGGGTTTGAGGGTTTCCGGGTACGATTGGAACCTCGTAGGTATATTTCGAATTGAGCAAATACAATTTTTCGGCTACCAGTTTCCCCAAAAAATGTTCGCCAATCATTTCGCTCGAAATAGCTTTCAAGTCATTGTTGTTGTCAGAAGCTCTAAACTCAAAGCTAGGTAATCCGGCAACTGCAACCTTTGTTGTTTTAGTGTCGCCTGTAAAATTCATCGCCAAAGCCTCTTGTGCAAATACCTTCCCAACTATCGATGAGAAAATAATAACCGTAAAAAGTAATCTTGTTTTCATGATCTAACTGTTTGTTTTTCGATACAAAGGTCTGTTTGATATGTTGTAATGTGATTATTAATGGATTAATCTTCAATTAATATTTTGCAGCATTTTTTATAAATCTTTAACCAAATTAGTATTGAAGGCCTGTGAAAGAATGGCAAACTCTTTAGCTGTTCGGTAATTTGACTGATGACATAATCATTTCCGTAGCCCAACTGGTGAACATTGTTTCCGTGGAAATCGAGCAAATATTTTCCGGAGATCGTTTGCATCCCGCTTCCTTTACCGCTCTCCAATACGTCAAGAGAAGGAGTGGACATCGATTGGTGTATAAAATAGCGGGCATCGTCAGCCAGAATCTGCCGGGTAAGCGTATCAGAAATCTTCTGATTCCATTTTTGGCGTTCTTCAATAAAGTTGATATCGCCTTCGGTCAATAATCCTAGTTTTTCCATTTTGATTTAGGATAATGCTTATTCATGTGATAACCCGTTTTACCTTTCACATTAAACTAAACAGGGTTGCCGAGATAATTCTCACTTCATACAAATCGCGACATTATCTGCTTCATCGTTGCTACGGTTATGTTCTGAATTTAACAATCGCATTTTCAATACGGCAATTCAAAAATAAGTTCATTCCAAACTTAGGATATCGGTAGATGTGATAAGTTATGAGATCGTTACCTTAGTGATGAGGTAAAGTTATTAAACAGCCAAACAACGATTAAAGAAGTATTTCGGGTTGATTACGTTATGAAACAAAAAAGAAATATTTGCTTCTGGATTATTGTAAATCCATTCATTCTCTAAATTTTCTATTTCCCATAAAATCAAAATCCAATTCGGAACAGAGAAATTCTGCCGTAGCAACTAGAAATTAGACATCTCGATTTTCATCAAAGCTTAACACAGTCTTAATACTTAATGCAGTATAAATGCGGCACAAGGCGAACGATTCAAATATCTGATATTGTGATAATTAATTTCCATTGTTACAATCTTGTTATTCAAATGTAACTGGACTGCAAACAGATATTAACCCATTTGTAATTCCGGAACTATTCCTTTGAGCAAAAATCAAAGCATAAAATTAAAGTTTTGAATGAATAGGGCAGAATGAATAACAGCGCTAAACATTCAATGTATTAACTAATTTATATTCGAGTGAAACTGAAACAAATTTTGCTGCTTGCCTTTTGTATGATCGTTGCGATTGCAGGCAAGTCACAAACTGGTATTATTAAAGGAACAATTACTGATGCCAACACCAAAGAATCGTTAATTGGAGCTACAGTAGTTATACAAGGAACTGCCAAAGGAGCTTCTTCCGATTTTGATGGAAATTTCCATATCGATAACGTTAAAGCAGGTTCGTACAACCTGGTTATTTCGTACATCTCTTACGACAATCAGATTGTCAGGGCTGAGGTCGCTGAGGGAAAGGAAACGGAACTGAATTTCGAACTAAAATCAGCCTCTCTCGATATTGATGAAGTAAAAGTAGTTGCCAAGCGACGCGACAATACTGAAGTCTCCATGGTATCGTCACTGAAGGCTGGCAACCTGATCGTCAGTGGAATTTCAGCCCAACAGATTAGTAAATCACAAGATAAAGATGCTGCCGAAGTGATTCGCCGCGTTCCGGGAATTACCATTACCGACGGGCGGTTTGTGATTGTCCGCGGTTTGATTGAACGATACAATTCGGTAATGTTGAACGGAGCAACTGCTCCAAGTTTCGAAGCCGACAAACGGGCTTTTTCGTTCGACGCCATTCCCAGCGGGATGATCAACAACATCCTGATTTATAAAAGTCCGGCACCTGAGCTACCTGCCGATTTCGCAGGAGCGGCCATTAATGTTGAAACGAAGAGCAATGCCGACGAAAATAGTCTGGTTATAGCCTACAACACCAAATACGTTGAACATACCACCTTCAATAACAAGTTCCAAACCTACCAGGGTGGGAAAACCGATTGGCTGGGATACGACGATGGAACAAGAGCAGTTCCAAAGGGAGTTCCCTCGGCAGATGTGTTTAAAGGACTTTATACCTGGAAAAGCATCGATGATTACATGCAAAAAACTACCGATCTGGTAAAGATTTCGAAGTTGTTCAGTAACAATTGGGAATCTAAATCGAAAGCACCACTTCCCGATCAAAGTTTATCCATTACCCTGCAACGCCGTTTTGTTCTGGGAAAAGTCTCGTTGGGCAATATTTCTTCCTTCTCATACAATTCGTCGAGCGATTACCAGAAAGTTAACCGACAGGAATATCAGGATTATTCTGAATCACAAAACAGGGTGATTCAGGATTTTGATTTTCATGATCAGAAATCAAAGGAATCGACCAAAATTGGTTTCATCCATAACTGGAACTTACTTTATGGCAACAACCAGAAACTTGAATTCAGGAATCTCGTGAACCAGATGGGTAATAAAACCACCAACATCAGAGATGGGGTAAATTACTACAATGTGGACACTATCCATGCGATTGACCTGCGCTATGAAAGTCGTTTTATTTATTCAGGGCAGTTGGCCGGAGAGCAACATTTCAATCACGAACGAACCAAGTTTAACTGGATGGCAGGATATGGTTACACCAAAAATTCACAGCCCGACAACCGCCGACTGACTTTTATTCTGGATAATAATCAAAATGGCAACCATTACAACGAATACTTCCTTCGGATGCAAAATGTACCAAATGCTTATCTGGGCGGACGTTTGTGGCTGAACCTCAATGAAAATATATACAATTACAAAGCAGATATTCAACACCTGTTCAAAATTTTCAACAGCAATGCTGACTATACTTTAAAAGCTGGTGTTTCATACGAACGCAAGAAACGTGCGTTCAGTTCGCGTTTAATAGGTGCAGTGGCATACAACAATCCACCCGACATTTTTTATAAACCTGCCGTTGAGATTTTCTCCAGCGAAAATATTTATTTCGATCAAACTGCGCCATATAATCAGGATGGGATTACTTATCGCGAGAATACTGCTGCAAAAGACAGTTACGATGGTGAGGACAAAATTCTTGCGGGTTACATCGGATTAAAAATTCCAATTTCGAAAAAGATAAACGTTTACGGTGGTGTACGTTTCGAAAAATTTAACCGGAAAATCAGCAACTTCTACGAAAAGACCGGAAATACTGACAACCTCGACATTGTAAGGGATACAATCAATTACTTCCCTTCGGTTAACCTGACATACAACATCAACGATAAAAACCTGTTCCGGCTGGGATCAGGAATACTTCAATCGGATCGGTAAAATCTTTATAAAAAGCTGCTAACGAAACAATTTCGCCTGCCGAAGGATACCATTCGTAACGAAGGTCGTAATTATCGATGTAGGCGCTTTTCAGCG
>JBBQXI010000177.1:0-7853 GCA_038209805.1 Bacteroidales bacterium
GTGCTGGCAAATCAAGCCTTATGCGCATATTGGTTACCCTGATGCAACCTTCATCGGGAATTGTAAAAATGAATGGTTACGACCTGACCAAAGACCGGGAACAAATTCGCTCCATGTTGGGATATCTTCCTCAGGATTTCCGCTTTTTCTCGCACCTGAAAACCTACGAATTTCTGGATTATGCAGCCCGTTTGTCGGGAATGAAAAACAGTAAAGAACGCAAGATCGCCGTCGACAAGATGCTTGAAGAAGTGGGTTTATTTGAAGCACGCGACCGCAAAGCCAATAATCTTTCAGGAGGAATGAAACGCAGGCTGGGAATTGCACAGGCGCTGATCAACAATCCAAAAATCATTATCGTTGACGAACCAACTACCGGTCTCGACCCCGAAGAACGCATCCGTTTCCGTAATTTACTATCAACCATTTCAACTCAGGATGTGATCATTATCCTGTCAACTCACATTGTTGGTGATATCTCCAGTTCGTGTACCGATATGGCACTGCTCAATCAGGGTGGGCTCGCATTTACCGGTTCGCCCGACGAATTGGTGGTTCGTGCTGAGGGAAAAGTGTGGTTGATTCAGGCAACCGAAGCCGAATACCTTGAAATCAACGAAAAATATCCGGTTATCTCCAATGTTCCGAATAGCGAAGGTTGGGAAATACAGGTAGTTGCAGATTCCATCAACGGATACAACGGACACAACATAGCTCCAAATCTGGAACATGCCTATGTCTATTTTATGGAAAGTAATTTAAATCAATGGACCAGCGTATAAAATATTTACGATTAGCCCATGTACTATTTACAATTATTGAAGAAACGACTCATATCAATTCAAATAGATCATCGCATTGAAATTAAGTGAACTACAAAAATTAGATATATAAATCATTAGCTTAATCGCTGAAAGTAAATTTGTTGCAATAGTAAATTGTAAATCTCTAAATTGTAAATGAATAAATGATTTCAGTTCATAACATCACGTCCATCGCCAAATACGAAATAACCACTCTTTTGCGAAGTTGGTTTTTCCGAATTTTTGCATTATTGGCCATCGTCATCTTGTTCTTCTTTAACATGGCCGTTTTAGTCATGGAAAACGGTGGAAATTGGACGCTTAAAGCCATTTCATCAATCGTTCCATACATGAACTTATTGATGTTGAATACTGTTCAGGCAATTATTGCCATTTTTCTGGCTTCTGATTTCCTGAAACGCGACAAAAAACTGGATACAACTGATGTAATTTACATTCGGTCGATGTCGAACGGCGAATATGTGGCTGGAAAAACCATCGGAAACCTGGTTGTTTTTATTATCCTGAACTTGATTGTTCTTTCCGAAGCGCTTATCTTCAATCTGATCTCAGCCGATGTGGCCGTGAATTGGATGGCCTATGTAGAATATTTTCTGATCATTAGCTTACCCACTTTAATTTTTATCCTGGGACTTTCTTTCTTTGTAATGAGCGTTCTTAAAAATCAGGCAATCACGTTCATTCTTTTACTTGGTTACGTAGCTATTACAATTTTCTACCTCAATACCAAATACTATTTTCTGTTCGATTACATGGCGTACAGTTTGCCCTTACTGAATTCAGATTTTATGGGATTCGGAAACCTGCACACCATCCTCGTTCACCGTGGAATGTATGCCTGTTTTGGTATGGCATTTATTTTCCTGACGGTCTCGCTCCTGAAACGTTTACCACAAAGCCCATTCAGCAATAAAGTAACACTTTTCCCTGCGTTGCTGTTTTTCGTTGCCGCAGTTTGGTTGGGCAAAATGCATGTTTCAACTTTTATTCAAGCTCAGGAGTTAAGAGAAAACATGCGGACCTTAAATGATGCCAATATGACCGCTCCGCGTTTAAAAGTGGAGAGCTACCTCATTGAACTCAAACACGAGGGCGACAACATAGAAGTTACAGCCAAACTAAAGGTGAGTAATCCACTGTCAGAAACAATTAATCATTTTGTTTTCAGTCTGAATCCCGGACTAAAAGTTAGTAAGATTAGTTTCAACGGACACGAAGTTTCACCCCAACGAGAGCTTCAACTGATCAAGTTTTCAGATTCAAAAATAGAGCCCGGAGAATCTGCCGAACTCGAATTCACATACAGCGGCAGTCCGGATGAAGCCCAAAGTTTTCTTGATGTTGACGACAAAACAATGGAAACGTCCAACAAGGTAAACATGTATAAGATTGACAAACGATCGGCCATTGTTTCTCCTGATTTTGTTTTACTCACACGCGAAAGCAATTGGTATCCCATTGCCGGAACAGGTTTCGGTAAGCAAAGCAAACAATGGATACAAAAACAATTCAGCAATTTTGACATTACTGTAAATACAAAACCCGGACTGACGGCTATTTCGCAAGGAAAACCAGAGGGCAAAGACGGAACCTTTCATTTCAAGAATAGCCACAATTTATCACAAATATCATTGGTAATCGGCGAGTACACGCAAATGCTAAAGGTTATTGATGGACTTGATTTCAACTTATACATCCATAAAGACCACGATTACTTCTCTAAATTTTTGGAGCCCATAAAAGATACCATTCCTGATCTGATTAAAACGGCCTTAAAAGACTATGAGCGGAAGATCGATATGTATTATCCATTCGATCGTTTTACAGTCATTGAAGTTCCTGCGCAATTTTATTCCTATCCCCGCACGTTGATTGGTGAACGCGAACAAATTCAGCCCGAAACCATTCTCGTTCCTGAAAAAGGGTTATTGGTCGATGAAGCTGACTTTGCCGGAAATATCAAACGCATGGAACGTTGGGGTCGCGGCGACGACACCTCCACTCCTGAAGAGAAGAAAATAAATGCAGTGAACAACTTTTTGTCGCTCTTTACCCAAGCTGCAGCCCGGCCCGATTTCAATCAAAGCCAGGGTCAGGTTCAGGTTAAAGAAAAGGCCAATCCATTGTACTTTTATCCGTTATTTTACAATTACGCTTATTTTATCCAATCTGATCAATGGCCCGTTACCGATCGCATATTTGAAGCCTACTTAAAAAAGTCGTCAGCTGAATCAGGAGCGATGGGATGGATGCAGAGCATGCAGGGCATGACCGAAAATGAACAGGCTAATCTGGCGCTGCTCGATTATTCATTTGCCGAATTGCTAAACGATCCCGAAAAAATACAGATTATCGACAATGTAATTCAGCTGAAAGGCCAGACACTTTTCTCGATCATCAAGCGCAAAACAGGTGACGAGGCATTCGACGATTTCATGTTTAAGTTCCTGAAAAGCATCCGGTTTAACTCAACCACCATCGAAGATTTTAACAATCGGATAGAGCAACAATTTAATACCGACCTACTTCCATATATGGAAAAATGGTTCAGCAGTAAAGAACTGCCCGGGTATTTGATTGGCAGTGTAAAAGCCGTTAATGTATTGGATGGCGACCGGCTAAAAGCGATGGTCAAATTCAAAATTACCAATTCCGAAAAAACAGAAGGAATTGTTCTGGTTCAATTCAGGCTAGGCGAAGGCGGCGGTCCAGGTCGTGGACGTTTTGGTGGAGGCGGTGCAAACAGCGAAACTGTTGATAAACTTTTGCATCTCGAAGGCGGCCAAACCAAAGAAGTGAGTTACCTCCTCGACGGAACTCCCCGAAACATAACCATTAACACGCTCACGTCTCGAAATATTCCGGCTGAGCTCAGGCTGCCGCTTGACAACATCGAACAAGATATTAAGGCAGTTCCGTTTGAAGGCGAAAAAATTATGGATACGCCAGTGCGTCTGGCTGAAGATGGCGAATTTATTTGCGATGACGAAGATTCAACTTTTCATTTTACAGTTTCAGACGATAAAAGCCTTTTACAAAAATTGCTCCTGAACGAGGAACAAACCAAAGATAAATACATCGGGTACAACACCTGGCGAGCCCCACGAACCTGGAGGGCAACAACCAACAGTGGATTCTTCGGCAAATTTATCAGGTCGGCACACTACGTGAAATCGGGTGACGGCAGCAAAAAAGCATCTTGGAATATTGCAATTAAAGGTGACGGAACTTACGAAGTGTACACCTACCTAACAAAGATGCGGCGCGGGCGGCGCGATAACCAGGATAATCCTGGTGAATACACTTACACCATCAACCACAACGGGGAAAAAGAAAATGTGGTGATTGACCTAAAAACTATTGACGACGGATGGAACAGCTTAGGTTCGTTCTATTTTTCAGGCGACACGGTAAAAATTGAATTGGGCAATAAATCGGTAGCGCAAACTGTGGTAGCCGACGCCATAAAACTGGTGAAACAATGAAGAAAGTTCGGAGTGCCTAACGTTTGGAGTTCGAAGTTAAAAACAGGGAGAATAGAAACTAAAAGAACATAGAAACTTTTAAAATACAATATCCATTATGCTTCTAAAAAAACTCATCCAAAGAGGACTGTTGGTGTTCATTTTTTGTCAGCTTTTGCTATCGGCAAATGCGCAACAAATTATAACACTCGAAAGTGCGCTCGATATAGCGCGCAACAATAGTCCCGACATTCGACGCTCGTTGTTGAATCTCAAGAATTCTGAAGAGTCATTAAAAGCTCAGAATGCCGCGCTAAAATCAAATTTTTCGCTCAACCTGACTCCATTAAGCTACGACAAAACCCGATCGTTCGATACTTTCCAATCGGTTTGGAATACCAGCGAAACAACTCAATCGTTCGGTACATTTACGATTTCACAACCATTCCTTCCAACAGATGGTACTATAAGCCTGAATAACCGTTTTGGCTGGCAAAACAGTTACAGCGAGAACGGAAGAAACCTCGCCCCGAAAACATTCAGTAATAACTTGTATCTCAGCATTGCACAGCCCTTATTCACCTACAATAGAACCAAGCTTTCATTAAAAACGCTGGAGTTAAATCTGGAAAATGCCCAACTGAATTATTCGATGCAAAAGTTGAACCTCGAAATGCAGGTTACCCAATTATTTTACAATGTTTATCTGGCACAAATGAGCCTGAATATTGCACAGGATGAATTCACTAACACGCAAAAGAGTTACGAAATCACCCAAAACAAGGTGACAGCCGGAATTTCAGCTAAAGAGGAACTGTATCAGGCCGAACTGAACTTTGCTACCGCCAAATCAACCTTGGAAAATGCACAGGTAACACTCGACAACAACAAAGATCAGTTTAAGCAATACATCGGAATGGACATCATGGAAGAAATGACTGTGATGACTGATGTGGCATTTAACCCGGTAAATGTTGACGTGAAAAAAGCAATTGAATATGGCTTGAATTCACGCATGGAACTTCGCCAACGCGAAATTGACGTAACAAATGCTCAATTCCAATTGATTCGGACCAATTCACTGAACGAATTCAGAGGCGATCTTAATCTGTCAATAGGTATTATCGGTGTTAACGAGACTCTTCCCGACATTTACAAGAATCCAACCAACAACCCTCGGGTGTCGGTTTCATTCAATGTTCCGCTTTGGGATTGGGGCGAAAAGAAAGCCCGGATCAAAGCGCAGGAAGCTGTTATTGAAACGCAGGAAATTAATCAGTCGGAACAGAAAAAACAGATAACTGTCGACATCCGAAAAGTTTACCGCAGCTTACAAAATCAGACCAACCAAATCGAAATTGCAGCTCAGAACGAAAAAAATGCGCAATTGACCTACGAAATCAACCTTGAACGATATGCCAATGGCGACCTGACCAGTATGGATATGAATCTTTTCCAGACCCAGCTTTCGCAAAAGAAAATGTCGTATGCTCAGGCTTTAATCAATTATAAAGTTGAATTGCTGAACCTTAAAATTCAGTCGCTTTACGATTTCGAAAAAAACGAAGCCATTGTTCCTGAATACCTTATTCTAAAGAAAAAATAAACCATTGCCTATTTACCATTTAACTATTTGTTATTTAGCCGTTCAGCATTGAAATTATCAATCGTAAATGACCAAATCGTAAATTAATCAGCCATTAAATACATTCAAAATATGAAACCTTTTCACCAATTTATCGCTTTGATTGCCCTGATCGGGGCGACCACTGCCTGCAACAACCAACCGGCCAACACAACAACTGAACTGGCAGTTCCTGTTTCGGTTTCCGACATCAAACCGAAGTCGATCGAAAAAGTTATCAATACAACCGGGACGTTAAATGCCACAAAAAAAACGGTATTGAATACCGAAATAGGCGGTAAATATAAACTGTTCACTAATCCGAAAACCCGCCGTCCGTTTGCTTTAGGCGATCTGGTCGAAAATGGACAGGTTATAATACAGCTCGAAGATGCCGAATATATCAACGGAATAGGTCTTGAAAGCAAAAAGCTGAACCTCGACATAACTGAGCAAACCATGAAAAAGCAGCAATCGCTTTTCGAAAAAGGTGGAGTTACCCAACTCGACTACCGCAATTCGGAAGTGAACTATACCAATGCCAAAGATGCTTTCGAAAGGGCAAATCTTCAATTGGCCAAGATGAGTATTCGCACTCCATTCAAAGGTGTAATTACCGATCTGCCTGCTACCACCAACGGTACTCAGATTGCGACTGGAGCCGCTGTCGTTAGTTTGATGGACTACAGCATCATGACTGTTGAAGTGAACCTTCCGGAAAAATACATTAACGAAGTGGCGATTGACCAACCAGTTCGAATTATGAATTATACCTTGCCCAACGATACTTTACAGGGAAATGTAAAAGAATTGTCGCCGGCTATCAGCACCGAAACACGCACGTTTAAAGGTATTGTGCAGGTTGCCAATCCTGAGCTGAAACTGCGTCCGGGTATGTTTGCAAAAGCCGACATTGTTTTGGCACGCAAAGACAGCGTAATTGTAATCCCGAAAGAAATTATCATTTCAAGTCAGCGTGGCAAATCGGTTTTCATTGTCGACAATGGAACGGCAACCGAAAAACACATTACCATTGGCTACGAAACCCAGACCGAAGCTGAAATAACTTCAGGATTAAAAAAGAACGACCGTCTGGTAATTAAAGGTTTCGAAACGCTGAAAAACCGCTCGAAAGTAAAAATTGTGAAATAAGAAGTTCGGAGTTTAGAGTGCCTAAAGTTTGAAGTTAACTCTAGGCACTCCGAACTCTAGACACTCCGAACCCACTTAATTAATACCGCATGAAGAAATTAACACAATTTGCTGTCAACTTTCCGGTGACCATACTGATGATGGTACTTGCCGTTGTTCTGCTGGGATACATTTCCTTCGACAAGCTGGGCATCGACCTGTTTCCGGAGATAAACAACCCTCGTTTGTTTATCGAACTTAAATCGGGAGAACGCCCTCCGGAAGAAATGGAAACCCAATACGTGAAAAACCTCGAATCGCTGGCCATTCGCCAATCAGGTGTGATTCAGGTTTCATCCATTTCGAAAGTGGGAACAGCGCAAATCACCGTTGAATATGCCTGGACCAAAGATATGGACGAAGCTTTTCTTGATCTTCAGAAAGCGGCTAGTTCCTTCGCTCAGAATCAAACCCTCGACGAGATCAACATCACGCAGCACGATCCGAATACCACACCGGTCATGATTGTTGGTCTGACTCACGAGAGTATTACCGACATGAACGAACTCCGGAAAGTGGCTGAGAACTACATCCGAAACGAGTTGGTTCGGCTTGAAGGCGTGGCCGATGTTGAAGTTTCAGGTGCTGAAACCAATGAAGTGCTGATACAGACCGATCAATACATGCTCGATGCTTTTGGGTTGACACTCGACGAATTGACTACACGCATACAGAGTTTCAATCAAAGCATTTCGGGGGGTTCAATTACCGAAATGGGACTGAAATATGTGGTAAAAGGGGTTAGCCTAC
>JBBQXI010000178.1:0-7835 GCA_038209805.1 Bacteroidales bacterium
ATCGACGGGGTTGAAATTGTAGCCTTGTGCGATCAATATCCCGACCGGGTTGAAGCGATGCAAAAGTTGCTCGAAAAACAGGGTTTACCTAAAGCAATATCATACTCCGGAAGCAAAGACGCGTGGAAAGCCATGTGCGAAAATCCTGACATCGACCTGATTTACATTACCACACCCTGGTCGTGGCATACGCCAATGGCTGTTTACGCCATGGAGCACGGAAAGCATGCAGCCACTGAAGTTCCGGCTGCGATGACCATCGACGAATGCTGGCAACTGGTTGAAACTTCGGAACGAACCAAAAAGCATTGCATGATGCTCGAAAATTGTTGCTACGATTTTTTCGAATTGTTAACCCTGAATATGGCTCGACAAGGCTTCTTTGGAGATATTGTGCACGGAGAAGGCGCTTACATTCACAATCTTCGTGATCTGAATTTCAACAAAATCAACGGTTATGCCGAAATGTGGCGACTAAAAGAAAACCAGCATCGCAACGGAAACCTCTATCCTACCCACGGTTTGGGACCGATCTGTCAGGTGATGAACATCAACCGCGGCGACCAGATGGAATACCTGACATCAATGTCATCTGCCGATTTCCAAATGGGTGCAATAGCTGCTGAACTCGCTGCTAAAGATTCTTTCTATTCTGAATTTAACACCAATAGTTACCGCGGAAACATGAATACTACAACGGTTCGCACCTTTAATGGACGAACTATTATGATTCAACACGATGTAACCAGCACCCGCCCCTACTCGCGCATCCATCTGGTTAGCGGGACTAAGGGTGTTGCCAGCAAATGGCCCGATCCGGCACGCATTTCGACAGGCCATGAGTGGTTGAAAGAGGACGAAATGAAAACACTGGAAGAACAATACACGCCTGAAATTGTGAAAAAAATTGGTGAAATGGCCAAGAAAGTTGGCGGGCATGGCGGCATGGATTTTATGATGGACTGGCGACTGATTGATTGTCTTCGGAATGGTCTTCCGCTTGACCAGAATGTATATGACGCAGCTTTGTGGAGCGCCATTGCACCGCTCAGTGAGAAATCGGTAGCCAACCGTTCCAACTCTGTTGATATTCCCGACTTTACCAATGGCGCCTGGAAAACCAACACACCTGTTGAGTTAACTTTAAAAGGCGGCGGAACCACTGGGGTGAGAGAAAAAAAGGTGAATGACACGAAACAACTAAATGTAAAGTAGAACAACACGATAAAGTGATTTTAGCCCTGATTGGTTTTGATACTGGTCAGGGCTTTTCATATTACACCATGTCCGTCAGCTGAAGCACCCGCCTGCCGCGGGCAGGGACGGCAAAGAATATCATCACATTTTTCAGCAGTTCAGCTATACAAAGCATCCTATCCTTTGCCGTTTGCCTTTAGGCAACGGACAAAAAAAAACAAAAAAAAGCCGTTCCCTTTTCAGGAAACGGCTTTGATAGATTCAGCATTTTTTTATGCTTTAGGCTCTTCTTTCGGGGGTACAACAGCTTCGGGTTTCTGAGAACCTTTCAGTATATCAGGCAATTGCAACCCGGCTGATTTAAACACATCATCGAGTGGCGGAATGGAACCGAGCATGCCCTGCATAAAGTTGGCTGTCGATGTTTTACCATCCTTGCCGTTTCCGGTTTCCCAAACCGTAACTTTATCAATCTTGATATTCTTGATTGCTTCCACCTGGGTTTTCACCAATTCAGGAAGTTTATCGGCAATCATCATCATCACTGCATCTCTCGAATTGTTTCCTGCAGCTTTTACCATCATTTCGAAACCTTCAGCTTGCTTGCTCAAAATTTCGTAGATACCACGAGCCTGGGCATCCATTTTCATATAGATCGCATCAGCCTCACCTTTGGCCATACGACGGGTCTGCTCTGCAATTGCTTCAGCATCAATTTCAACCTTTTGCTTGTCGATTTCGGCAGATACAACCACGTTAGCCGTTTGTGTTGCTTTGTCGCGCAAGGCACGTGCAATTTCTGCTTGTCTTTCAGCCGCATAAGCTTCTTCCAAAGCTTGTGCCTCTGTAACTTTTTCGGCGGCAACTGCTTTACGTCCTGCTTCAGCTTGCTTTTCACGTCGGTCGGCATCCGAGTTGGCAATGGTAATTTTGGCGAGATTTTCTCCCTCAACAGCAACTGCATCAGCTTTGGCCACCTGAACACGCTGCGCCTGATGCGCTTCAGCCTGACCAATTTCACCATCGCGGTTTTTCTCAGCCACACTCTTCTTGGCATCGTTGATTGCTTTAGCAGCAGCTTCTTTTCCCAATGCTTCAATGTAGCCCGACTCGTCGTTGATGTCAGTCACGTTTACGTTGATCAGTTTTAAACCGATTTTTTTTAGCTCGGCTTCCACGTTTGATGAAACTGCGGCGAGAAATTTGTCGCGATTGCTGTTAATTTCCTCAATGTCCATCGTGGCAACCACCAAACGCAACTGACCAAAGATGATATCTTTTGCCAGATTGTTGATCGTTTCCTGAGTCAGACCCAACAAACGTTCTGCCGCATTGGTCATTACACCAGCTTCCGTAGAAACTCCAACCGTAAAACGAGAAGGCACATCAACACGAATGTTCTGCTTGCTCAATGCGCTTTTCAGGTTAATCTCGATTGAAATGGGCGTCAGGTCGAGGAACTGATACGACTGGATGATTGGCCAGATAAATGCCGCACCACCATGAATACATTTGGCTGAACGCGACTCGCTTTCAATTCCTTTTCCCACTTTCCCGTACACAACCAGAATCCGGTCAGAAGGACAGCGTTTGTAGCGTTTCAGCATCGCTACAATAATGATAAACAGAAACAAGACGGCAATACTTACCATCACTACAAAATAATCATTCATCATAGTTTTTTGAATTTTGGTTATTGATTGATTCGTTGAATTTGTCTTTAAATTTTCCTCACCAAAAGGATTTGATTGTTAATCACATCGGTTACCTGCACAAGCGAAGATGTTGGAATAATCTCAGGATCGTCGGAAACGGCATCGAGTGTTTGAAGTGTTCCCTGCACGGTAATTTGCACTTTACCCAACCCCTGACGTTTGCCCGGAATAGGAAGATATACTTCACCAGTGCGACCAACAGCATTCCTGATGTTCATATTCCCGCTTTCAACCAATTTCGACATGAAATAAAACAACAAAGCCATCGCCAGCATCATCGCAAAGCCGCACAGGAAAGAAAGCAGAATGACCAGCCAGACTGCAAGTCCGGCACCGATAAATCCCAAACCAGACCATCCGAACATCGTGAAAAAACCGACAATGTTTTTTAAAGAAAGGAGTTGGAAAGGAATTCCGTCGCCATCGGCAAGCGGATGATCAAATTCCGTTGGGACATCGCTATCGACATCGGAGCCGAATATGCTGATGACAACCAGAAAAAGAAAAACCAATGTGGCCGGAGCTGTAATCGTCCAATACACCTGCGACATCAGGTCGAGTTCGCTCCAAACTGGTAAAAATGAAAGTAACATAGTAGTTTTTTTAGGGTGATTATGGGAATAAATATACTGAAATATTATCATAATCAGTGAGAAAAAGATCGTGTGAACAAGCAATTTATCGGCAAAGTGCCGAAATAAGAACCTGAATCCACGATAATTTTCATTTATCAAAACCTAAATTCAAACTTTCTGATTTATCGCTCTACTTATTCTGTTTACCTTGATTTAGACCTGTTAGAATAGGAAATCTTTCATTTATCCGGAAGTTTTTAGTATTCGGATCAGACAATTTTACACTGATGAAAAGCCTGAATAATCCGATCCATATCCCGATTTACATTGTTATCGATGCGGCGGCGTTTTTCGTCGGCAGCAAACCAGTCAAGAGCCCGGCGAATGCCAACGTTGAAAGGAATGTTAGCCTGAAAATCCGGCACAAATGATTTTATTTTGCTGTTGTCGAAAACAGCGCTCCAGGTTTTGTCGCCAAACAAACCACCAGTCATCTCAGGCATCACTTTTACAATAAAGGCTGAAGGAATGTGTACAATTTTGGCCTCAACGCCCAATGCGTCGGCAATGGTCTGGTATATCTGGTTCCAGGTTAGCACTTCGTCTGAAGTTATGTGAAAAGCCTGCCCAATGGCCTTTTCGTTTCCGAGCAGTCCCAGAAAACCTTTTGCAAAATCTTCGGCATGGGTATTCACCCAAAGCGAAGTGCCATCGCCATGAACAATGATGGGCTTGCCTTTCAGCATTCGGTCGGCCAGTGTGTAACAGCCAAATCCTCCGATTGCCACAGGCAAATAGGTATTGTAAGTAAACGATGGACGCACAATGGTTACCGGGAAATCCTCTTCGCGATAAGCTTTCATCAGCAGTTCTTCGCTTGCAATTTTGTTGCGGGAGTAATCCCAGTATGGATTTTCGAGAGGTGTCGATTCGGTGATGATGTAGTTTACTGGTGGCTTTTGGTAAGCCGAAGCCGAGCTGATAAAAACAAACTGTTTGGTTCGTCCACGGAATAGTGCAATATCGCGTTCAATGTCTTCGGGAGTAAAGGCAATCCAATCGACCACCACATCAAATTTCAAATCCTTCAGCGCATTCTTCATGCTTTCTGGATTGTGGATGTCACCAGTTAACTGAAGGGCTCCGGAAATTTCTGTAGCGCGATTTCCACGGTTGAGCAAATAAAGCTCCATTCCCCGTTCAATAGCCATGCTGCTAACGGCAGTGCTTATAAATCCGGTGCCGCCGATAAAAAGTACTTTCATAGTGATTTGGTTAAGTTTGGTTAAAGGTAGAAAAATGATTGGTTCGTAATCGCAACAAGCCCTGACAGGTTTTGTATTTTAAACTAACTCATGTCCGTCAGCTGAAGCCAGACGGCAAAGGATAGTCGCTTTTCAATTCAGCATTTCCTTATTCAAAACCAAGCCTATCCTTTGCCGTTCCGCTTTAGCGAACGGGCATTAGATTCTTTCCCACTTTTTATCAACAACCTTAAATTCAGCATAATGATTTAGTAACTTTAAAAACAAAAATGGCTGACGAAAAATCTCTAATTATCCCAATTGACTCTATTGAAAAAGATTTTGACAATTTCCTTTCTCCAGATTCCAACAAACGAATAATCTTTTCCGGCCCTTTTGGTATCGGTAAATCCTATTTTTTGGACAAGTTTTTTAAAAATAAAGGATCAAAATATCTTCCACTTTTCTTACGCCCAGTGAATTATTCTCTTCTGTCAAATGAAGATGTCTTCAGACTTATTAAATATGACATCCTCCTACAATTAATAAATGTTGAAGGATTTAAAATTGAGAATGAGTTTGATTTTTCAGAAACTGATTTTAAAAAGTCTTTCATTGGGGAAAATGGGTTTCTCATATTGTATAATTTATTGAAGTTGATACCTAAAATCAAAAGTACAATTGATGGGATTGAAAAATTAGGGGAAATACTTGAGGCGTATAAAAAAGGGAAAGCAAACTTAAATAAGCACCCAGATATAAAAATGTTGTTTGAGTTTCAACATGAAACGCAAGAAAATTTTCTACTTGAATATGATCATGTTTCTCAATTCATTGCAGATAAACTGGAAGATATTGGGAAATTAAATGGTTCTAGCGAGCATCTAAAAAAGGTACTAATTATCGATGATTTAGACCGCCTTGATCCAGAACATATCTTCCGTTTGTTTAATGTTTTTAGTGCTCATTTTGATCTTGTGAATTATTATTCCAATGAAGAAGAAACAAAAGACAACAAATTTGGATTTGAGAAAATAATCTTCGTCTGCGACATAGAGAATATCCGAAAAATTTTTGCGCACAAATATGGATATGGAGTTCACTTTGGCGGATACATTGATAAATTCTATTCATCTCAAATCTACCATTTTAATAAAAACAAATCAGTTCAAAAGTTTATTAATGAAATATTTAAGTCATACGAGAGCAACTATCCTCAAAAAGGAGGGACTCAAAGTTCAATAATATTTTTTGTCAAACTGATATTTGGTGATTTAATTGAGGCTAACTGTATAAATCATAGAATTATAGAAAATATCGCTGAAAGAAAAATTAGATTTAGAGAACCTTATTCGATTGATTTTTGGAGTCCAACTAATATTCGGAATTATGAACTTATCTTTATTCAGGTGTTAGATCTTTTGTATGATATTTTTGGTAAAAATTATGAAGCTCTGCATGAGGCAATAAAAAAAGCATCAGAACTAAAAAAGAATTTAGCTAATCGATATATCAATAAACACATAATACATCTATTACCTTTGCTTTCTCTAAAAGATGTAGATGGAAATGCTCAACAATCTTGGCAACATCCTCAAAATACTAATTCAATATCATATCAAATTGACACAGATGAAAATGGTTGTTATTTGGCAAAAATTAATTCGCCAGAGACTTCATGGATGAACTATCAAAACTATTATACTTTGATTCTTCTAGTAATTGAGAATCTTAAAAATATTGGAATTTTTGAGTCTGAACCAGAATAATCTGGCATCAAAAACCATCAAAAAAAGCCGCTCCCTTCTCAGGAAAGCGGCTTTTGTATTTTGATTGATCCGATGACTTCGAGTCATCGGATCAATAGTTAGCAAGATGTTTTATTCTTCGTGTGCAGCCAGCAGAACTTCCAGAATTTTCTTTCCGGCAGCTGCACCGTTGGTGCCAGGTCCGAAAATGGCAACCACACCGGCATCGTACAGATATTGATAATGCTGGGCAGTAGAAAATCGGAATAATTGTATCTGATTTTTTCATACCTTTGATTACAAATTGAATACATCATGGAACTAAAAATAAATCTGGAATTCAACCAACTGATAAAGTTGATCCATCAGCTTCCGAAGAAGGATATTGAACGGTTAACCTCTGTTCTGCAATCAGAAGTTTCAGCAAGCAAATCATCAAATTCACTTCAAAAGATAATTCTTGATGCACCAACTTGGACTGATGCCGAACTTCAGGATTACAATGACGCCCGAACACATTTGAATCAATCGAGGATTGCATGATTTTGCTGGACTCATCCATATTGATTGAGTTGTTTCGCAAGCAGGATAAGACAAAAACCGTATTCTATAAGCTGTCACAAGCAAACGATGATTTGTGTATCTCTTCCATTACGCATTACGAAATTGGCATTGGCAATCGGAAATTGCATACCGAATACTGGGAATCGTTGAGTGAGAATCTGAGAGTAATTCCTTTCGATAAAGCTTGTTCGAATAGCGCAGTGGCAATTTATCTGGAATTATTGAAAACAAACAAAATGATTGATTTAGCTGATATTCTGATTGGAGCAACTGCCGTGACCCATTCTATGCCAATTGCTACCTTAAATATAAAGCATTTCGACCGGATCAAAGGATTGGAAATCAAATAAGACACGAAATTTTCTACATCAAAAAAAGCCACCTCCCATACCGGAAAGTGGCTTTTTTATTTTACGGCATCCTGTATAGACGTGATTAATCGCGTCTATACAAACCTATTGCATTTTCTTTTTTCTCCTCCCCTTCGGGGAGGTTGGGAGGGGCTTTTATTCTTCGTGTGCGGCCAGCAGCACTTCCAGAATTTTCTTTCCGGCAGCGGCAACGTTGGTGCCAGGTCCGAAAATGGCAACCACACCGGCATCGTACAGATATTGATAATCCTGTGCTGGAATTACACCACCGGCAATCACCATGATGTCTTCGCGACCCAGTTTCTTCAATTCAGCAATAACCGACGGAACCAACGTTTTGTGTCCTGCTGCCAAAGACGAAACACCCAATACATGCACGTCGTTTTCAACGGCTTGCTTGGCGGCTTCTTCCGGAGTCTGG
>JBBQXI010000179.1:0-7824 GCA_038209805.1 Bacteroidales bacterium
GGTGTTTTTTATGCCGTTGGAAGCTTGCAAGCTTCGTTTATTGCCGGAGCGGTTGTGGCGATGATGATGTTTGGTGTGATCGCGGGAATGGTGAAAACTTCTGGTTTGAAGGAAGAAAGACACTGAAACAAATTCAGGGTAATATTTTATATTTAGTTAGTTGAAAATCACAGTTGGTGTAATTTATAGCAACTGAAACTGCAATTTTGTAAGTTTAGCCTTGATGTTGAAATAGTTTGGTCGAGTTTTATCCCTATAGGGATTACCGGTCGGTAGTATGAATTTATTAGGGAGAAAGGCTCGTCCCATACGGGACGAAAGAATAGATTGGCTGATAAATTTTACCGACCGACTGTGCCTAGCGGCACATATCTACAAAATAATAACTATAAAACATATACCTATGTCAAACACCTACACCCAAATTCACATTCACTCTGTCTTTGCGGTTCAAAACAGAATGTCTCTAATTTCTACACAATGGAATGAACGATTGTACCAATATATTACCGCAATAATTCAGAATAAAGGTCATAAACTATTGTCAATAAATGGAATGCCAGATCATATTCATGTGCTTTTTGGTATGCGACCAACACAATCATTGTCCGATTTAATGCAAGATATTAAAGGTGATTCTTCGAGATGGATAAATAATAATCGTTTAGTGTCCGGGAAGTTTTCTTGGCAAGAAGGTTATGGTGGTTTTTCGTATAGTAAATCACAAGTTTCGGTTGTGGCCAAATACATTGAGAATCAGGAGACACATCACAAGAAAAGGACTTTTATTGAGGAGTATCTGAAAATATTAAAGGATTTTGAAATCGATTACGATGAAAGATACATCTTCAAGCCAATAGAGTAGAACATTTTTTCAATCCAGTTAAGGTTTCACAGGCAATAAAGCTAAAAAAGCAAATACCTCGTCCGAAGTATTTGCTTTTCAGTTATATAGATCTTGTGACATCTTATTCCAAATACGTGTAGCCGTAAAGTCCTGAGCGGTAGTTCGATAAGAATTCTTTTCCTTCTTCCGCGGTAATAATTCCGGATTTTACGGATGATGTTACCCAGGTTTCAACCGTGCGAACTAGTTTCTTTGCATTGTACTGAACGTAGTCCAATACTTCGGCAACGGTTTCGCCGTCAATAATCTGATCGATGCTGTAGCCTTTATTGTCAACCGAAATATGTACGGCATTGGTGTCACCAAACAGGTTATGCAAGTCGCCCAAAATTTCCTGATAGGCGCCAACCAGAAATACACCCATATAATAAGGCTCTTTGGCTTTCAGAGAATGGACGGGTAAATAATAGGAAAAATTTCGCGTTGAGATAAAATTGTCAATCTTTCCGTCCGAGTCACAGGTAATGTCCTGAATGGTTGCCGAGCGATCTGGTTTCTCATCGAGTCTTTGAATCGGAATAATCGGGAAAATCTGATCAATTGCCCATGAGTCAGGTAAAGACTGGAATAATGAAAAATTACAAAAGTATTTATCTGACAACATTTTAGGTAAGTAGGTGAGTTCTTCAGGAACGTGTTTTAATTCACCTGTCATCTGATGAATTTCTTTAGCGATCGACCAGAATAGACGTTCAATTTGAGCACGGGTTTTTAGGTCGAGCATGCCAAGACTGAATAAATCGAGTGCTTCTTCCCTGATCTGCTGCGCATCGTGCCAGGTCTCAAGCATTTTCGACTGGTTAATTTGTTCCCAGAGCGAAAATAGTTCTTTCACCAATTCATGGTCATCTTCCTGAGGTTCTTCTTCTTCTTTCATGGTTGGCACGCTCGCCGTCTCAAGAACTTCAAAGATCAGCACTGAATGGTGAGCGGTAAGTGACCGGCCTGATTCAGTAATAATATTTGGATGGGGGATTTCGTTTTTATCGCTGGCATCAACCATCGTTGCAATAGCATCGTTCACATATTCCTGTATGCTGTAATTCACGCTGCTTTCGCTGCTCGACGATCTGGTTCCGTCGTAATCCACTCCCAAACCACCGCCGATATCCACGAATTCAACCTTGAATCCTTTCAGGTGAAGCTGCACGTAAAACTGTGAGGCTTCGCGCATCGCGATTTTAATACGCCGTATTTTGGTGACCTGACTTCCAATGTGAAAATGAACCAGTTTCAGGCAATCCTGCATTTCTTTTTTCTCCAGAATATCAAGGGCTTCAAGCAATTCACTTGAAGTTAAACCAAACTTACTGGCATCGCCGCCAGAGTCTTCCCATTTGCCACTTCCTGAACTGGCCAGCTTAATGCGAATGCCAAGGTTTGGCTTAACTTTCAGTCGGTTCGCAGTCTTGATGATCAACTTTAATTCATTGAGTTTCTCAACCACCAGGTAAATGCGACGTCCCATTTTTTGAGCTAGCAGAGCCAGTTCGATGTAACTTTCGTCTTTGTATCCGTTACAAATAATCAGCGAATCGTTATCTGTATTGATCGCTATTACAGCATGTAATTCGGGCTTGGATCCCGCTTCCAGACCTATGTTGAATTTTTTCCCGTGTCCTACAATTTCTTCAACAACAGGACGCATCTGGTTAACCTTAATCGGGTATATAATAAAGTTTTGGGCTTTGTAATTATACTCTTCGGCAGCTACTTTAAAGCAACTCGCCATTTTTTCAATCCGGTTGTCCAGAATGTCGGGGAAACGCAGCAGCATGGGGGCCGAAACGTCGCGAAGCTGAAGTTCTTCAACCAATTCGTGCAGGTCAACCTGAATTCCGTCTTTTTTCGGAGTTACAGTTACATGACCTTTTTCGTTGATTGAAAAAAAGTTGATACCCCACCCATTGATGTTGTAGAGTTCAGCAGAGTCTTCGATGCGCCATTTTCTCATTAAGGAAAAGTTAATTATTTGTTTATACTCATTTTTAATGCCTGAATACAGACCTTTCACTTGATTTTCATACTTGAAAAAACGATTTCATAAGTGATACAAAAGTATGCGAATTTTAAGAATTAAATCCGAATCATTTAATTCTTCTGTAATCCGCACCAATCCTAATCGATCAATGGTTTTTCAAGCGGGGTAAATGTAATAAAATATTGAAAATGATTTTGTTTTTTTTGAGTGTTGGATAGTGGCTGAAAAATTATCAGTTTTAAATTCTTTTTCCTCTTTTCCTGATTTTTAAAACATTTGCATACTGTGCAGGTGCTTATAGCGACCATTCAGTTTAATCAATTCGTCATGAGTTCCCCGTTCGATAATTTCTCCTTCATGGAATACGCAAATAAGATCGGCATTGCGAACGGTTGATAAGCGGTGTGCAATAACCACAGAAGTACGGTTTTTCATCAGATTTTCCAACGCATCCTGAACCAGTCGTTCCGATTCGGTATCGAGTGCTGAAGTGGCTTCATCCAAAATCAGAACAGGTGGATTTTTCAAGATCGCACGGGCTATGCTCAGCCGCTGCCGCTGGCCGCCTGAAAGTTTGCTTCCACGGTCACCAATTATCGTGTCGTAACCATGTTCTGTCTCTATAATGAAGTCGTGTGCATTGGCCACTTTAGCGGCTGCAATTACTTCAGGCATTGTAGCATTGTCCACCCCAAAAGCGATGTTGTTGAAAATGGTATCGTTGAATAAAATAGCTTCCTGATTCACATTTCCCATCAGATCGCGTAAATCGTGAAGTTTCAGATCACGGAGATCAACGCCGTCAATCAGAATCTGACCATCATTCACATCGTAAAATCGGGGAAGAAGGTCAACAAAAGTAGTTTTTCCGCTTCCGGATTGACCCACCAAAGCAATGGTTTTTCCTTTCGGAATTGTGAGCGAAACGTTGTTTAGCACCACTTTATCATCATAGGCGAAAGTAACATTCCGGTATTCGATGGAATCTTTCAGTGTGCTAATCGATTTAGCATCCGAAGCCTGTGGAATAGTAACATCGGCATAAAGTATTTTGTCAATACGATCCATGGAAGCTAAACCTTTTTGTATGCTGTAAAGTGCGGTTGTAAAGGCTTTTGCCGGGTTGATGATCTGATAGAAGATAGCCAGATATGCAATGAATTCTGTTCCGGAGAGTTCGCTGTTGTTGCTTAAAATTAAAGTTCCACCATACCAAACCACGATGATAATTACCATGGTTCCAAGCAATTCGCTTAATGGATGTGCTAGTTCGCGGCGTCGCATCAGTCGGTTCATGATTGATTTGTAATCATGAAGCTCTGAATTGAAGCGGGCATTCATTTTCTTTTCGGCATTGAAAGCTTTAATGATTCGCAGTC
This sequence comes from Bacteroidales bacterium, assembly GCA_038209805.1. Lineage (GTDB taxonomy): Bacteria > Bacteroidota > Bacteroidia > Bacteroidales > Prolixibacteraceae > Aquipluma. Next base: position 4,268 of record JBBQXI010000179.1, read on the forward strand.
CGCCAAGAGTTTCTTCAACAACTGTAAGTATTTCACCCATTTTGTCCTGACCTTCGCGCGAGACTTTCTTCAATGATTTTCCGACACGACCAATAATATAACCAGCAATCGGCAAAACTAAAAAGATAAAAAGTGTCATTCTAGGGCTCATAACGAGCATCGAGGCAAGCAAAACGATAATAATGATCGGATTTTTCAGGAACATGTCGAGCGATGACATAATCGAATTCTCAACTTCAGTAACATCGCCGGTTATACGTGAAATGATATCTCCTTTTCGTTCTTCAGAGAAGAAAGGAAGAGCCAGTTTGAGCATTTTCTGGTAGATCTGTTCACGCATATCTTTCACCACTCCGTTCCGGATATAAATGGCCTCATAAGCTCCAAGATAGTAAAAACCGACTTTCAGTAATGTCGCAATAATGACAAAAGCGCCAATCAATAAAAGGGTAAGACCAGCTCCATTGGCGTCCTTAAATATTGTTATATAATAATAGAGGTTGTGTTTTAACGCCCCCAGATTCATCGCCCAGGGCATCATGTCATATATATTCTTTTTCTGATCGAAAAGGATGTCCAGGATAGGGATCATCATGGTCACTGAAAAAACAGTGAACAAAGCTGAAAGCGAATTGAACAGGAAATTGAGAATTAACTGCTTTTTATAGGGGGGGATGAACCGCCGTAAAATCTTAAAAAAATCCCTCATGGGTATATATATTCAGTAGAGATACTCGTATGTAAAACTTGATACAACAACGATTTATTGTGTCTAAAAAATTCCGGTATAATTCTGCGGCGTAATCTTTTTCAACTCGGTTTTCAATGCATCTGTAATGTCAAGCGAATCGATGAATTCGTGAATCACTTCCTGATCAATCTTTCGGTTGACGCGGGTTAGATTGCGAAGCGCTTCATATGGATTTGGATAACCTTCGCGTCTCAGGATGGTTTGAATGGCTTCGGCAACAACCGGCCAGTTTTTCTCCAAATCGGCGTTAATGGCTTCGGGATTCAGAAGTAACTTATTTAATCCGCGCATGGTGGAATTGATCGAAATCAGCGAATGTGCAAATGGAACGCCAATATTGCGCAATACTGTCGAATCGGTCAAGTCGCGCTGCAAACGTGAAACCGGAAGCTTGGCTGATAAATGCTCGAAAATGGCATTGGCCAAACCGATATTTCCTTCCGAGTTTTCGAAATCGATCGGATTTACTTTGTGTGGCATGGCCGACGAACCAACTTCTCCGGCTTTAATTTTTTGCTTGAAATATTCCATAGAAACGTAGGTCCACATGTCGCGGTTCAAATCCATGATGATGTTGTTGATGCGTTTCATGGCATCAAAAATCGCTGCATGATTGTCGTAATTGGCAATCTGCGTGGTGTACTGCGAACGTTCAAGACCTAAATATTTCTTCAGAAAATGATTGCCGAAAGCTTTCCAGCTAATTTCAGGATAAGCAATGTGATGCGCATTAAAGTTTCCAGTTGCTCCACCAAATTTGGCATCGCACGAAATGTCTTTCAACTGATGCAACTGGCCTTTCAAACGCTCTGAAAATACGCGGATTTCCTTACCCAAATTGGTTGGTGAAGCCGGTTGCCCGTGAGTTTTGGCCAGCATTGGAATGTTTTTCCAATCATCAGCCATTTCGTCGAGTTTGTCGACTAAATCGTTGATCGATGGGTAATACTCGTTATCCAATGCATCCTGAATTGATTTTGGAACGGCAGTGTTGTTGATGTCTTGCGAAGTCAATCCGAAATGGATAAACTCTTTGTATGCCTGAATATTCAGTTTGTCGAATTCTTCTTTCAGGAAATACTCTACCGCTTTAACGTCATGGTTGGTTACTTTTTCGATGTCTTTGATGCGCTGGGCATCATCGAGCGAAAAGCTGGCAACAATTTTCCGAAGTGATCCGAACATATTTTTATCGAATGCGGCTAATTGTGGCAAAGGCAATTCGCATAACGCTATAAAATATTCAACTTCAACCAGTACGCGGTATTTGATTAAAGCGTATTCAGAAAAATAGAGCTGAAGATTTTCAACTTTCGAACGGTAACGGCCATCGATCGGCGATATAGCTGTGAGTAAACTTAATTCCATGTTTTCATTTTATTTACGAGCCGTAAAGGTATGAAAATTTGTGATTGGGTCGAAGTGATCGTTTTGTATATGGGATAATTCAAAGTTTTCAGGAAGGGAGATACCTGAAGATTATTTCAGCAAACATACACGGTGTGCTGTTTATTCAGTAAATTTGAACATCTCTAATTGGATCACCATGTCAAAAAATTGTTTGTTGCTGTTATTGAGTTTATTCTTCACTTTTAGTTGCACCAATACCAATAGCCAGATGCTTGATAAAACTACTGTTAAAGAGCTTGACCTGAATCGTTACCTTGGGAAATGGTACGAAATCGCCCGCTTCCCGCATTCATTCGAGAAAAATATGGTTGGCGTTACGGCCACTTACAGTTTGAGGAATGATGGCAAAATCAGAGTTTTGAATCAGGGTTATAAAAATACCCTTAATGGAGAACTTTCGGTTGCTGAAGGCAAAGCTAAAATTCCAGATCCATCTGAGCCGGGAAAGTTGAAGGTTTCTTTTTTCTGGATCTTTTATGGCGATTACAATGTGCTGGAATTGGATGAAAATTACCAGTATGTCATGATTGGTAGTTCATCTGATAAGTACTTCTGGATATTGTGCCGGACAACGCAAATGGCTCCTGAAATTTATGAAATGCTTTTGGAGAAAGCCCGGAAACGAGGATATAATCTGGATAAATTGGTAAAAGTGCCACAGAAGATGGTTTAATCAATTTGTAGTAATACTGTTACCTATGAAATCAATTTCTATAGTTGTACTTGTTTTCACTTTGATTCTGAATTTTTCATATGGATTCGCTCAGGAGTCAAAGACTAATGAAAAGCTGGTTTATAAGTTCAATATTAAAGAAAATATTGCTCCGGCCATTTGGCGGCAAACCAAACAGGCATTTGATGAAGCCAACGGCCTGAAAGCCGATCTGATCCTGATCCATATGAATACCTATGGTGGAACGGTAGTTGATGCCGATTCGATCCGTACCCGGATTCTGAACAGCAAAATTCCGGTGGTAGTTTTTGTCGATAACAATGCCGCTTCTGCAGGTGCTCTTATTTCAATTGCCTGCGATCGGATTTATATGCGCACTGGTTCCTCATTTGGCGCAGCAACTGTTGTGAATCAGACTGGTGAAAAAATGCCCGACAAATACCAATCGTACATGCGGGCAACGATGCGCGCTACGGCTGAATCGCATGGGAAAGATACCATCATCTCAGGACAAGACACAAATTACCGCTGGAAGCGCGATCCGCTCATTGCTGAAGCGATGGTTGATGAGCGGGTATATATAAAAGGGGTAATCGACACTGGCAAAATACTGACTTTCACTCCTGCTGAAGCCATGAAAAACGGCTATTGTGAAGGAATCTGCGAAACGGTTAATCAAGTCCTGAAAATGGAAAAGATGCAGAATGCGCGGATCGTGGAATA
>JBBQXI010000180.1:0-7766 GCA_038209805.1 Bacteroidales bacterium
CAACCCGAGGTTGGCAGCATTACCGCCATCGAAAGCATATAGGCAGTTATCACCCATTCAATTTTATCGATTCCAACTCCGAATGAAGCCATAATCTTGGGCAGCCCCACGTTTACAATGGTACTATCGAGAACCGCCATGAAAGTTCCCAACATGATATTGGCCAGTACGAACCATCGGTATCGGTCGTTCTGAGGATGATAACCCGAACTTCGATTACGCAGCTTCTTTCGCAGCAAATGAGACGGTGTAATTCTTCGACTCATTGTTTATCGTATAATTTTAACTACAGCCGACATTCCCGATAAAATGCGGTAGTCTTCCAATTTTTTCCCTTCAGTAACACCATCAATCGAAATCTTCAACTGAACACGCTGAGTTACCTTGGTAAAGTTTCCTGATGCATTACTGGCCGGAATCAACGAAAACTGTGCAGCCGTATTTGAACCAAGAGTCAGAATTTTACCGGTAAAAGTTACGCCCGGATAGGTGTCAAGCGTAAACAGAACAGCTTGCCCGACATGCAAATTTTCGAGTTTTGTTTCTTCCAGAAAGATGCTAATCCAAAGCTTGCTATCGTTAACAATGGTAAAAATGGATTGTCCTGGCTGCGCAATGTCTCCGGGCATCAACCAACGTTTACCAATTACACCGTCGCTTGGCGCATAAAGTTTTGTATTATTCAGCTGAGTACTGATCAGATTGATTTGAGCCTGAGCGCTTTCAACGGCCGCCTGAGAACTTTGGATTTGAGTATTGGAAACATTTGCCATTGAGTGAGCAGCTTCCAACTGTGCCTGAGCCGTTTCGAGTGTTTTCCTGGCATGGTCGAATTGTTCCTGAGTAATGACATTTCCGTTAAACTGAACTTTTGCCCGGTCAAAATCTTCCTGTGCTTTATTAAGTGCAACTTCCAATACTTTATTATTTTTCAGATCGTATTGGTATTTTGCACGAGCCTGAAGTACTGATGCATCAGCAAGTGTTTTTGCTGCAATCGTCTGGTTCTTTTGAGCGACCATATCGGCACTGTCGAGAACCGCCAACAACTGACCCTGTTTTACCATTGCACCTTCTTCTGCAAACAATTGACTGATTCGCCCCAACATTTTTGGACTGACGGCTACATTGTCTGATTCAACTTTTGCATCGTCGGTTTTGATGTACTTCGAATAATCAATGTACCAATATACGCCACCACCAAGCACTAAAGCAATAACTAAAATAAGCGGAATATATACCTTTCCGCTCTTCTCCTTTTTCGTCTGTTTATTTTCCATAAAATTTTTCGTTTATCTGTTTTAAAATTTTTACTCTTTTGATAAGATTGAAATCAGAATTTCTTTCATCTGTTGTGATGCAATTGCCAGTATTTCCTGTTCCTGCTCACTAAGTTTCGAAAGCTTAATTTTCAAATTCTCACTGAGATCCTTTTTTATGCTATCAAACTCTTCAACTCCCTTCTGGGTCAGCAGAATATTAACAATCCTCCGATCATTTGGGTCGCTCTGTCGTTCAACCAACTCTTCTTCAATAAGTTTATCAACAATCACTGTAACATGCGGCTTGGGCATCGACAAGCATTTGCCAATATCCGACATCGATTGAGTTCCGTGCCTTTTTAAGCTTCCCATTACAAACATTCCGCCTGGAGTAATCGGAAATTGATGCTTCAATGGTTTCGAAATACTCTTATACAAAAGTGGGTGGATTGAAATCAGGTTATCTGCAATCAAGTCAATTTTTAATGTAGTCATCTGAAATATTCTTGTTTCATAATGGTTACAAAATTATAACTATTATTTTTTGTAATCATTACCCAGAATATTTACTTGATCAGGAGAATTTAAAACTTAACATGGATTTCATAAATCTCGAAAAGCCGACATCGAAAAAGCTCTCATTTGGAAACTTTTACCCAAAAGAGTTACAGAAGGATTCTGGATTAAAGAATTAATGGCTATTTGTTTCCGTTCACAGTGCTTTTCTTTCCGATTAAATCGAGCACTACCGAAAAAGCTTCGCCAACATAAATATCCTTTTGGACCGAATCTTTAAACTTCCCATTTAATTCCATCGACAAACTGTCGGTCTGCAATTCTTTTATTTTGAAAGAAGTATTTTCAACTGTAAACTGTTTATTTTCCGAAGAATTAATCTTTTCAATTTCTGATGTCAGCTGTTTACGTTTATCCGCATCATTTTTGTATTGCATAAGATTGAGCGGAACCTTATTCTTATTGCTCATCAAGGCCTTCATCGAGCGATTAAATGCATTGACCTGACTGAATTTTTCGTTTTTCAGTATTCGATTTTGGCTCAGCAATACCAGTGAATCAATCGGCAATTTAGTCATTGGAGAAAATTTTACAGATGACCTAACCGAATCGTTTTCAAGAGCATAGGACAAAGCAGATTCCCTCATAATAAAATTGTCCCAAATATCAGGTAATTCGATATCAGGCACAACTCCAATTTTTTGATAACTGTTACCGGTTACCCGAAAAAGTCTACCAGTGGTAATTTTCACAAAATCTGTAATTTCATGAGTTGGATTAATCGTAAAACCTTGCCGTGTCCGCATTTTTTGCCCTACCGGGAAAACAAGCTGTTCCGAAGCTTTACCAAAGGTATTCGTTCCAACAATTACAGCCCGGTTATAATCCTGTAAATTAGCTGCCAATAATTCGGAAGCTGATGCACTCGAGCCATTTACAAGCACCGCTACTGGTCCGTTGTACCATTTGATGGCATTTGACTTTCCAAGAATAATTTGTCCTCCATCTTTGTTTCTGCGGATTGCAAATGGACTATTTCCGATAAAATAGCCTGCAATTTCGATCGCCTCACCTTCTGATCCACCTGGATTATTTCTTAAATCAACAATCAATCCACCAATGCCGCTTTCTTTTAGTTTGACCATCTCTTTCAGGAAATCAATCGAACAACCTGCATTTCCGTAGCGACCAAATTCGGTATAAAAAGCAGAAAACCAAATATAACCAACGGGCTTTTCACCATTTAGTATGAACCCGACCGTTTGGTTCTCTTTGGTGTCGAATTTTCCTTTCGAAAGCTCAACTTTCGATATCGAGCCATTGATTTTTCGAATAGTCATCTCAATCCAATCCCCATTCAGGGTTCTAAATATGTTATCAATTTCATCGATACTGGCATATGTAAGTTCTGTCTCTTCCTGATCAGGGATTTTTATTTTCAGGATCACATCACCCTTTTCAATCTTTTTTGAAAACCACAATGGACTTCCGGGTAAAATGCGCGAAATAATAACTTCATCATTCAGATTAGTTCCCAGTTCAAACCCAAACGCATAATTTTCTTTTGACAACGAAGATTCGAATTTTTCCTTATCGTTGTCCGAAAAATAATTGGAATGCGGGTCGTAACACGAAGTAATGCTGTTAAAGTAATTATTCATCACAAAGTTTTCAATTCCGCCAGAGCAATTCATCAATTGATTAATCCAACGTTTCTCCCTAATTCTGTTTTTCTTAGCTAACAAAGATCCGTTTGCATAAAGGCTGTCCGGAATAATCGAATTATTCGCTAAAATGCTGTCGTTTCCTGAATACATCAAACTCTTTAACATTCCATGCTTGATCCATTTTCCCCAACGCACTTCCAATTCGATGTTGTTTTTGGGACGTTTCGTTACATCATCAGGTTCAACCATCAATGAATCTAATTTTGTATAATTCATTGAATTTTTGAAGCTTTGATCAACAATAGAATCAGCCAATACGAGTTGTTTCCTGTATTTATCGGTAAGAACTATTATAAACTCTGAAATTAACGTGGAGTTATTTGTGCATAAGGAATCACGATATAATTTAAAATCAGAAATAGTTTCTCTAGTGAAAAATAACCCATACGGATCAATTGTTTTCATTAAACTTTCAAAAATACGATTTGAAAGCGTGCTGTTGCGTTTGGGTGGGTTATAGTGATAAGTCTCAAGCATCTGAAAAAGTGATTGAGCTGTTTTAATTTTATCACTATTTTCCTGAGCGAAAAGACTTGAAGTAAAAAGAAGAAATGCCAGTATAATTTTGAAGGTTTTCCCTGCCATTACGATTGTTTTCCGGGTTTATTTATCATACCCTATTTCAAAGATAGATATATCCTGACGGCTAAATGCAATAACCATACAAATTTTTGATTACAAAAAATAAATATCCACTCAAACAAGCGGTGTACCCAATAAAACCTCTAAATTTATCTCTCTAATTGTTGAATCATAAAAATCATTACATATGACCGCACCAGAACAACCACTTTATATCAAGGCAACGATAAAACTCTTACTTGCAGGGCTAATTATTTCGTTCCTGATTTTGGCCCAAAACATACTAATTCCATTTACCATTGCGGTTTTCTTTACTTTTTTATTAATGCCAGTATCGCGAAAACTGCAGCATTGGCATTTTCCAAAGACATTGGCTATTTTAATCAGTATTATTCTGGCGTTTGCTCTGGTAGTAGTTTTACTTTACTTTTTTGTTGATCAGGTATTCAGTTTCGTAAACGACTGGCCAGTGCTACAAAAAACATTGGATGTCAAATGGGAAAGTCTTCAGCAATTCATCAGCGAGACCTTTCACATCAGCCGAATTGAGCAAAAAGCGTGGTTAACAACCAAATTAAAAGAGAATGCAAGTACCGGTGGAGTTCTTGTACTTGGACTTTTCTCTGCCACCACTTCATTTTTGGCTAGTTTCGCACTTATCCCAATTTATATTTTCTTCTTAACATTTTATCAGGACAAATTCAAAGAATTCATTCGACTGGTAACCAAGGACGATAAAAACGAGCATGTTTTGTTGGTTGTAAAAAAGGTTTCAGTAGTTTCTCAAAAATATGTGATGGGCATTTTTCTGGATGTACTTATCCTTTCTGTATTAAATTCAACCGGATTCCTGATTCTCGGATTGCCACATGCAATCTTATTCGGAGTACTCGCCTCGGTGTTAAACATCATTCCGTACATAGGAGTATTAATAGGAAGTACTTTGCCCATACTGATGGCCTTGCTCACAAAAGACTCGATGAGTTATGCTATTGCTGCCGGCGGAATTTGTGTTGTTGTTCAGTTCCTCGATAATAATTTCATCACACCTTATGTTGTTGGTTCAAGCGTAAGCATCAATCCATTAACAGCAACAGTTGTCTTGATCGCAAGCGCTCTTATTTGGGGAATTCCCGGAATGGTGCTCTGTTTGCCACTTACCGGAATGGCTAAAGTAGTTTGCGATAATGTTGAATCGCTCAAACCATATGGGTTTTTACTTGGCGAAGAAGTCAATTTCAACCAACAGAAACAAGATCAGGAACGACTGATTAAAAAGCTTCTCAAACGCGACAAAACGGCTTGATCATCACGAATTTCAAAGATTACTTAGTTATACTTTTTCAACAAATCTTAACCTAATTTGTTAGGTTTTCTAGCAGTTTTTCATTAAATTGCATAGCAAGAAAAAAAACTGGGAAATAAAATTTCAGTTTCTATTAATAGTCATAAACAATTAAAAACTAGCATTATGAGTTCAGGTAAAATTTTACTGGGTGTATTGGCAGGCGTAGCCGCCGGTGCATTGATTGGAATTCTGTTTGCCCCTGACAAAGGGTCGGAAACACGGAAGAAAATTGTTGAAAAAGGTGAAGATTATGTCGACGAGATCAAAGAAAAAGTCGGTGGTCTGATCGATGATTTAGGCAAGAAAATGGATGGTGTAAAAGCTAAAGTAGACGAAATGACATCTGGTGCCAAAGCGAAAGTTGAAGAGACCAAAGCATCAACCAATTAATCAGGATTTATTCCTCTTTTACGAAAAACTAAACCATGGACGAACAATCAGGCTTAATTGAGTCTCTCATTGAAAAAGGGGAACAATACGGCAAAACGACATTGGAACTATTGAAACTAAAAACACTCGACAAATCAGCCGATGTGGCTTCAAATCTGGTTTCTTGGTTAATCGTGATCATTTTTGTCGTGTTGTTCTTCCTGATTCTAAATATCGGGGTAGCCTTGTGGTTAGGCGAATTATTGGGCAAGTCCTACTATGGTTTCTTTGCTGTCTCCAGTATTTATGCTCTATTGGCTCTAATTTTCAGCATTTTCAGGAAACAACTTATCAAAGATCCACTCAATAATTCAATAATCGAACAAGTACTCGAATAAGCATTATGGCAAACCAAACAGCAGTTGAGTCGCTCAAAGAATCCATTCGTTTGCTTGAAATTCAGCAAGCAGCAGAAGGTCAAATCCTGAAAGATCAGTTCAAAATTACTTACGAGAGTCTGAAGCTCGTTAATCTTGTCAAAAGTTCGTTAAAAGAACTTACCGATTCTGTCGAGATCAAAACCAACCTTTTCGAATCCATCGTTTCAATTGTAACCGGATATCTATCTAAAAAATTGATGGTCAGTTCATCGGGTAATCCGTTTAAGAAGATACTTGGCGTTTTGATTCAGCTTGGAGTAACCAATCTGGTTGCAAAAAATGCGGAAACAATACGGATTTATATCACTGAGTTTATTGATCGGTTTCTTCATCCAAAAGAAGAGGAAGAAGAAATTCCAGAAACAGAAGCTTAAATCTCATTTGAAGGAAATAATTCGTCACTCTATGTTACGATTCATCCGGGTCAAACTACGATCCGGTTTTTTTTATTTTATTACCACCGATCTCTGAAGCAATTTTGGGTCATAAAATACTCAAAGCCATGAGATCAATATTCATTATTATCGTTTTCATCCTGATATCTGCCAGCTCTTTTGCACAGGTTCAGTTATCAGGGAAGGTTACCGACTCCCAAAACAATCCACTTCCGGGAGCCAATGTATTTATTCAAAACAGCTACGACGGCACTACTTCCGATAGCATCGGAAATTTCAGTTTTAAAACCGATCAAAAAGGAATCCAAAATCTTTCGGCCAGTTTTATCGGGTACAAACCATTTCTCCGGAAGCTGGATTTGGATAGCGTAAAAACAATTTCAGTAAACATTATTTTGCAGGAATCTGACGACCAAATTGATGAAGTGGTAATCAATGCAGGATCATTTGAGGCTAGCGACGAGAAAAAAGCAGTCGTTTTACGCGTTTTTGATATCGCCACCACGCCAAGCGCCCAAGGCGACATTTTTGGCGCACTCGGAACTTTACCCGGAGTTCAGAAAGTCGGCGAAGATGGCCGTGTATTTGTACGCGGCGGTGAAGGGTACGAAACCAAAACCTTTATGGATGGAATGTTGGTTGCTTCGCCATACACGTCGAAAATGCCTGATATGCCCTCGCGTGGACGCTTCTCTCCGCTCCTTTTCAGCGGAACCTTGTTCAGTACCGGAGCTTATTCTGCCGAATACGGACAAGCTTTATCTTCGATTGTTGATATGAAAACCAACTCAATTGAAACAGAAAACAAATCGAGTATTTCGATTATGACTGTCGGCGTAATGGGATCAACAACCAAATGCAAAGAAAAATCGTCATTCTCTTTTAACGGTGATTTCATTACATCTGCCTTATCAAACGTAATCAACAAACAGCAAGTGAATTGGACCAAAAGTCCAATTACTGCAGACGGAACAATCATGTTCAGGCAAAAAGTCGGAAAAACCGGATTGTACAAACTCTTCGGAACTTTCAACACCAGTTCGAGCGCTATGATTTATCCCAACATTCAGAATGGAACCAATCAGGATATTTTACTGAACAGCAATAACGTTTACCTCAACAACACC
>JBBQXI010000181.1:0-7751 GCA_038209805.1 Bacteroidales bacterium
TCAGGTCATTCGCAATAATAAACATAGTTGGTGTACTAAAGCTCGCCGCTACAGTTTGCCCTTCATCTACCGATCTTTTAAGTATAATTCCATCAATAGGCGAAGTAATGGTAGCGTAATCCAGGTTAATTTTATTCCGGTCGTAGTTTGACTTGGCTTGTTTTAACGCAGCAACCGCATTATTGTAATTGTATTCCTGAAGATCAAAATCAGTCTGGGCAATCAATTTTTTTCCGATCAGTGTATTATATCGATCATAAGTTGCTTTCTGATATTTTACCTGTGCTTCTGCCTGATCAACGGAAGCCTTACTTTGATCTAACTGTGCCCGAAGTGGAGTTTGGTCCAATTGAGCCAACAATTGTCCTTTTTTTACTTGCGAATTATAGTCAACATAAATTTTCTGAATAACACCAGAAACCTGAGTACCAACTTCAACAGTTTCTACAGCTTCCAATTTGCCAGTTGCAGTAATAATATTACTTACATTTCCACGGGATATTTTTGCTGTTTCAAGCTTAATCGATTCTGATTTTCCAGATGATAGGCTAAATATTAATCCCCCAACTACGATTACAATAGCTGCTCCGATATATAAAGTTTTCTTTTTCATTTGTTTTAGATATTAAAGTGTTAGTGATATGCCTTTGTAGAAATCAACGATTTTAAAGCTAAAAATCATCTTAAATTTCGATTGTAACAATTTACTTTCTGAAGTAATCAGGTTGGTTTTTTGAATCAGGAAATCGACCGAGTTTAGCAATCCCTGTTTATATTTTTCAGTGGTTACATCGTACGATTCCTGAGTAGATTGATTCTGTTCCTGACTGGCTGCGAATTGGCTTTTGGCAGAAACTACGTCAGCACAAGCTTGTTCAATGTTTTTGCGAAGTTCATTTTTGGTATTGATTTCGTCAAGTTCAGCATCAGACACCAAAATATTGGCAATCGCTACATTCGTTTTAATCTGTTTCTTCTGAAAAATAGGGATTGAAAGCGATAGCCCAACCGATGGATTCATTTTATCCTTTAACTGTTGAGTATAGCCCGAATTTTTTGTCAAGCTCGAGTAACCCGAGGATAATCCTGCATCCATCGAAAGACTTGGAAGCCCGTCGGCTTTGGCAATTTTCACATCCAGAGCGGCATTTTCTTTAATCAGTTCCGCATTTTTGATTTGTGGCTTAATGCCCAAAGCGAGGTTATAAATTTCCTGGGCATTAGGAGTAGCTGATTCAATCAGCAATTTGTCCAGATCTGGTGAACTAACTTCAAAGTTTGCATCAACAGGTAATTCCATCAACTGCATCAATGTGACCTTGCTCATCGACAACTGACTTTGAGCAGAAGCTAAAGTCGATTTTTCAGAAGCAAGTTCCGATTTAATCTGCAAATAGTCTGACATTGAAATAACACCCAGATCCATCCGTTCTTTCGACAAATTGAGCTGTTCGGTTGTTGATACAATTTGTTTTTCAGCATTGCTTACACTTTCGTAGGCATACAAAACCTGCAGATAAGCATTGAGAATACTTAATCCAACCGATTCTTTTACAGCATCGGAGTTAAACCGTCCGCTTTCCAAATCAAGCTCTGCCTGTTTAATCTTATTATCCAGTTTCTGTCCATTGTACAAAGATACACTTGAACTCAACGAATAGTTAGTACTGTTTGAGCCGCTGCTGCTGCCGTACCCTCCGGTTGAAGAGTCGAACCCTTTGTACCAGTTAAAGTTCTCGCGAACCGAGGCGCTAACCGAAGGTAGGCGGTTAGCCTGTGCCTGGTCAGAATAAAGTTGATTTTTGTCGTTCGTCAGTCCTGTTTTCTGTATCTGAATGTTTTTACTCAACGCATAGTTGATGCATTCTTCCAGAGTCCAGGTTTTGCTCTGTGCGCTACCGGTGAATCCTGAAAAGAGAATCAGAAACCCGGCGATCAGTAAACTTGTTTGAATTGTTTTCATGACTTCTATTGCGTTACTATTTTGAACCAAAACTACAATGGCTTTGTCTCCATCTAAAATGCAATAGACGTTTGGGCTGTTTTTACCGACGGATTGGGCGATTTTGGGTTTATTTTGAAGATGGAATTGTCCGGAATAAAGTGCAAAATTACTAAATGACATGCCCAGTTGTTAATATTTCTTAAGGCTTCAATACTTTTAAAACAATGTTAACAACACGCTGTTTCAATTCAAATTAAACGAGACAGTTCGATCATTTAAAACAAAGAATCAAGATTATGAAAAAACATTTTTATGCATTTGCAGCAATCGTAGTTTTGTTTGCTTCGGCTTTTACTGCATTTCAATCGATGGATTGGAAAATCTCTGAAAATTATTCAGTTAAATTCGATGGTGGTGATCCATCTGGTGAATTTAAAGGATTAAAAGGAACAATCAGTTTTGACCCTAATAACCTAAAGGACTCCAAATTTGCGGTATCAATTGATGTGGCAACTATCAATACTGGAAATGGCATGAAGAACACCCACGCCAAGAGCGACAAGTGGCTTGATGCCGAAAAATACCCGCTAATTTCATTTACATCGAAAGAAATTACGAAAGCAGCTTCAGGTTACGAAGCAAAAGGAACGCTAGACATGCATGGTGCTCAAAAAGAAATTTCCCTTCCTTTTACGTTTGATGGCAATGTTTTTACTGGTAGTATTTCTGTGAACCGGATGGATTACAACATTAATACTGCAGAACCAAATCATGGTGGCCAGATCATGAAAGTTGACATTAATGTTCCGGTCTCAAAATAAGAATTGAGATGTTTAAAAACGACTTCATACATGGAATAATTGCCGGCATATTGGCTTCAATTGCCGGCATTATTTATTCGCATATCTATTTTTTTGCCAACGAGGCCAATTTTTCAAACATTGTGAATATTTTCAGCATCATCGGCCTAAACGTATCGGCTTGTATTATAATTGCCTTTTCACATATTGCCTTAGCCAAATGGCTTAAGAAAAGCGCCGAACTGGTTTTTAATCTGGTTTTATCGGTTCTTTCATTTGCCCTGATTGTTGTCCCCCTTTCAATAACACTTCCTTTGAATATCGAATTTCCTGAATTATTCCCCGGACTTGTTGTTCCAATGATGTTTTTCCCTTCAATCGCATGGTTGACCATAAATCCTATTTTTAGCAATCCTAAGAAGTAAAAAATAGTATTCGATTTTGTATATTTACTGATCCCCAAGTAAATCAAACCAATATACAAAAACTAATAGCCTGTTGCGGATTAAATTGTGCGGCTTGCGATGCAAGAATAGCCACATTTGCGAATGACAATGAACTGCGCACGCAGACTGCTGAAAAATGGAAAACTCAATACGGAGCCTCAGAAATTACTCCTGAAATGATTAATTGTACCGGGTGTCGGGAAGAAGGCGCAAAATTTAACCATTGCGCGGAATGTGAAATCAGAAATTGTACGATCTCCAAGGACTTTAAAACCTGTGCCGATTGCGAAAAGTTGGAGAATTGCTCATTGTTGGTAAACTTGCATCAATTTGTTCCTGAAGCATTGGAAAATCTTAAATCATTGAATTAGCTTAAATTGTTGGTATAACTCGTAATTTTCCTGATCTAAGCAAACAAAATAAACCTCTTTAATCTGATCGTTTTCGGACAGAAACTGAGTAACCGTTTCAATGGCAATTTTTGCTGCTTCCTTCTTCGGAAATCCATAAATACCGGTGCTGATGTTGGGAAAAGCAATGGTTTCAACTCCATTTTCCAATGCTAAATTCAATGAATTCAGATAAGCATTTCTAAGCAAGTTTGCTTCGTTGTTATTGCCGCCATGCCAAACGGGGCCAACCGTGTGAATAACGAATTTAACAGGTAGATTTCCTCCTGAAGTGATAACTGCTTCGCCCATTGCGCATCGTCCCTGCCGGGCAACAATTCCACGACATTCGTCTAAAATTACAGGTCCGCCAGCCCGATGAATATCGCCATCAACTCCACCACCTCCCATAAGCGACGAATTGGCTGCATTCACAATCGCATCAACTTCGAGTTTGGTGATGTCGCCCTGAAGTAATTTGATTTGACTGATAGATGAGTCCATTCTATGCTATTTTGAAGTATTAAAGATATGAATTCTCTTTAGGTAAAAAGCCAATAATCCATTCTAAAATAGACGAAAGGCCACCTGTTTCCAGATAGCCTTTCGCATAACTATTGACTTCTTTTTATTTTTTCGCCATTTTCAAGGCTTCGGTAGTCGTATAATATTTCGTAATCATGTTTGGAACTTCCCATTCCGGCAATTTCCCATCTTTCAAATATTGCAGGTACTTCTCAGTAACCTGTCCGAAATGAGCCTCGTGACCCACACTATACTGTGCAGGAATCTCTACCACCCACTTTTTATCGCCCAGTTTAATTAATTTCAGCCCGGCAAATTTAGCCGAAATGGTTTCTTCTACCGCTTTTTTCAGACTGGTTTCGAAAGCAGCTAAATCAGTTGCACCAGTTGCTTCGATGTATACAGTTGGCTTGTATTTTTCTTCTTTCGTTTGTTTAATCAATACGTTGCACAATTTTCCACGCATCAAGCAATAATGCGAATCTCCGGCGCCTTCCAGAGCTTCGAAATCCCACAAAGTAGTAACCTTTGCAACTTTGTCTTTCAACTTATATTCCATTTCGCCGTTGGCATATACTTTCAGTTTGCCATCAGCAACATCTTTCTTTAGAAATTCAGGAAATTCTTTCATTCCGGTTACTTTCTCGAATTGCTCCGGAGAAAAATCGGTTGTCCATCGTTTGGCAGAAATCATCTGAACATCGGTTTTATTCAGGATGACTTCAGGGAAAGCGCTCCATTGAACCAAATCTACCAGATGTGTGGCAACATCAGCATTTCCTTCGCCCTGTTGGGTAATATCGAAAAACCAGGCCGGACGTTTCAACGCAACGCCCGAAACTACTTTGCAGAAATTATGCACACTTTCGATAACAACAGCAGGTTCAACAACAGTACCATCTACCAATCCTCCAAAAACATCGGGTGTGTTGGCCAGTTCGCGCTGAACAATGTTGGTAATTTCGTGACGTTCAGTCATAATATCGTAAAGCAAAACTCCCTTTTCTGCAGCCGTTTTGAAAGTCTGCTCCAAAAGAGGAAAAGCTTCGGGAGTAATTACCATTGGTTTATCAGCAAAAACATTGATACCAGCCTCAATAGCTTTCTGAATGTATTCGGTCTTTTTTGCATTATTCCCGGCTACCATCATTACGTTTCCCGGTTTCTCGGACAACATTTTTTCGAGATAATCGGTTCCAGTATATACTTTTTCGACCCATGCTGTTGGATTTTCTGCACGCTTATTGAATGCTTCGATGCGTCCCAGATGTTGAGCTACATCTTCACCTTCAGGAGCATAAACATAAACGGTTGGATCGATTTGTTCGTACATCGACTTTTGGACGAGGGCAGCATGAAAATGGCCCGGATCGAGGGTCATTAATTTCACTTCGCCTTTGGCTCCTGAAAATTTGGCTGCTGATTGTTCTTTCTGGGCTGGCTTTTGTCCGCCTCCGGCACAAGCCGATACTATTGCTGCAAGAACTACCACGGGAATGAGTTTTTTATTCATTGGTTGGATATTAGGTTTATCTGATTTATTGTCCACAAAAATAAAACTTTCTCCGGAAGAAAACAGAATTTCCGGAATTAGGTTTGACTCCCTTTTTAGGTAATTACCTTTCTGAAAGTTAATGCTGTTCCGTCCGAAAATAGATTTCTGCCTTGAAAAACCTTTTCGCACGTACGGACTTTCTTCGCCCTTCCCCATTTTCTATAAATATTCTGCCCCTCTGGGGCATTTCGAGACCAATTGTAAATGGTAAATAATTTAATAGTAAATGCATTGAATGTGACTTAGCACGACCGTTTCCCGTCGATGTCTTTAAAATCGATTTCATATTTTTCGCCGCTGAAAAGAGTAATTGTCGCACCCAAAGCCGAATATTCCGGCGTAATATCCATGATCTGAATATCCTTTATTGGCGACAATTCTTCTTCCGTCCATTCCTGATTATCCATTCGATGAATCATCACACTAATCATCAGTTCCATCGGCGGATTTTTGGCCATTCTCTTTTTAGATGCAAAGATCACGGTACTTTCATCAGCTTCTGCATTCCGGTCAATATGCACCAAACTATCCAGTTTGTCCCATCCGTTGTAAGTTATCAAGGCAACTCTTCTTCCCGGAATGGATGCAGTCATCACTTTTTTGTCACCAACTTCAAACTGATTGATTACGGCTTTTTTGCCATCAATATGAGGCATTCCAAAATGTCCAAGCGTTAATTCATACTCAAAAGCCAATCGTGAACGGTCGACGCGAATTACTCCACCCGGAATGGTAATTTCGGCTAAATCGATGATGTACCCTACCCCATTGTTTGGCGGACGACGCATAATGGCCTGACGGTATAAAACATCTTTCCGCACACCATTGAAAAACATGCTTTGCGAAATAGTAAACGAACAGTTTTTTTCAGAATCGTTTTCCACCTTTTTACCGGTAAGGTAAAAATTAACATCATCGCCACGCACGTCTCTCGGATCCTGACTGCGATAGCTGTATTCCATCGAAGTTCCTCCCTGCGGATTGTGGTCTTCCCAAGGGAAATGGGTGTTGTAAACAAGTTTGGAATAGTTCGGATCATCGTAGTAAACTTTCCCCGGAATAATTTCGGAAGTTCCTGTCTTACCATGGTTTACAAGCACCAACCCCGGACTTTCGAGAATTACCTTATGTGATTTGTCTCCGAGTGTTTCCCAGTCACCTTCGTTTTCTTTAGCTGTCCAGAATGGCGAATCGTCGGGCAAAGCCAGACAGATAAATGGCAGAAACATCAGGAACGGACTGGCAGCACAACTGTAGTTTTGCACCATGTATTCTTTCTGTCCGTAGAATCCAAGACTTGGAATATCGTTGTCATAAAATTCTTCACGGGTAACAAACTGCAACAATGAACCTGAACAAAGCCTACGAGCCCAACCGGCATCTAACAATGTTTTATCCTTCAACATAAAAGCAACAGGAAATGCTCCTGAAACCCATGTGCGGTAACAAATACTGCGCGACCACATGTTGATGTAGCCATCCCGACCGAAGAAACTTGTAAGGGATTCCATTAATTTCTGAGCCGATTTCTCAATAATCGCGGCCACTTCAGGATAATATTCATCGCCAAATGTCCTATTCCAGATGGTTGTATAAACGATGAACAGACTGATCGAATAGTAGTTGTAGGTTTGTTCGAGGTACCAGCCATTTCCCGAATGGTACGAAGCCACCCACAACAAATGACTTTTCAGTAATTCATCATCAATTTCGTATCCATACTTTTTCAGGAACGAAAGGGTGATGATATTAAAAATCCGCCAGTTGTTTTGAGTTGTCCGGTGGTGTGCCCACTTCGAAATGGTGATAACCATCTCTTCTTTTTGCTTTTCGGTATAGTTGAACCAAATGGTTTCGGGCATTAAAAGCAGTGTTTTAAACAAACCGCCAAATTCGCAGGTGAACTGGTAATTGGAATCTGGCAATTCTTCGGGCAAAGGCAGCGAATTCAAATGCCCAGGAGTTAATGCATTATAGATTTGCAAACTGTAATAATCACGAAGATTGATTCCCTTGATTGTAGTTTCAGGATCGATATGGATTAGCGGACCTGCAATGGTGAATGTTCTTTCCAATGCTTCAAACTCCAGG
>JBBQXI010000182.1:0-7729 GCA_038209805.1 Bacteroidales bacterium
GATGTATTTTTGCTCGATGAGCCAACCAATCACCTTGATATTGAATCAATTCAGTGGCTCGAAGATTTCCTTAGAACATACAACGGAGCAGTAGTGCTTGTTTCGCATGACCGGGCTTTTTTGGATGCCATAACCAACCGAACCGTTGAAATTACCCTCGGACGTATTTACGATTTTAAGTCTAATTATTCCAGATACCTGATTCTCCGTAAAGAGTTGAAGGAAACACAAATGGCAGCCTATGTCAATCAACAGAAAATGATTGCGGACACTGAAGAATTTATAGCACGGTTCCGTTATCAGGCTACCAAAGCTGTTCAGGTACAATCGCGTGTAAAAGCGTTGGATCGACTTGAACGACTTGAAGTTGATGATGAAGATAATTCAGCTTTGCGCATTAAATTTCCACCTGCCTTGCGCTCCGGAACGGTGGTTGCCGAAATCAGGGAATTGACCAAAAACTATGGGAAGCTCAATGTTCTGAAAGAAATCGACCTCACAATCGAACGCGGAGAGAAAGTGGCTTTCGTCGGAAAAAACGGCGAAGGAAAAACCACTCTGGCTCGTGTCATCATGAGCGAATTGGAATATGAGGGTGAAATGAAACTGGGACACAATGTAAAAATTGGATACTACGCACAAAATCAAGCCAATTTACTCGACCCCGAATTAACCGTTTTTGATACAATCGACCGCATTGCTGTGGGCGAAATCAGAACTAAAATTCGCAATATTTTGGGCGGATTTATGTTTTCGGGCGAAGATGCCGAGAAGAAAGTTAAAGTACTTTCCGGAGGTGAACGCTCACGTTTAGCGATGGTGAAACTGATGCTAGAACCAGTTAACTTACTGGTTTTAGATGAGCCTACGAACCATCTGGATATGCGATCTAAAGAAATTCTGAAACAGGCTTTGATCGACTACGATGGAACAGTAATCATTGTATCTCACGACCGCGAATTTCTGGATGGGCTCGTGAATTGCGTTTATGAATTCAAGGATAAAAAGGTGAAGCAACACCTCGGTGGTATTTATGAATTCCTTCGGCGGAAGAAAATAGATTCGATGAAGGAATTGGAGAAAAAGGACTTACCTTTGAATCAGGAAGTTAAAACGCAAAAAATAGAAGAGGCCGAAAAAGTCAGCTTCGATGAACGCAAGGAAATCAATAAAAACATCAATAAGCTCGAAAAAAGCATCGAAAAGAACGAGCAGGACATTGCCGGTCTGGAACTGAAGATTGCAGAAATGGACAAGACGCTGGCCGAAACCAATGGATCAGATCCTGAAATTTTCAAGAAGTACGAAAGGATGAAAAAAGATCTGGAGAATAAAATGTACGAATGGGAAATTTTACACGAACAATTTGACGAATTGTCAGCAAAAAAAACGTGGTAAAAGAGTTGCGAGTTCCGGGATACGCGTTTCGAAAAATAACCTGCAACACGTAACGTTAAATAATAAATCATCAATAATAAATAACAAATGTTCAAAAGAGAAGATAAACCTGCCGACGATCTGGTATTTGGAATACGTGCCGTTATCGAAGCCATCCAGGCTGGAAAAGAAATAGATAAAGTACTGATCAAAAAAGGATTAGTTGGAGATTTATTTAAGGAACTGTTCGATTTAATCCGCATTCGTCAGATTGCTTTTCAGTATGTCCCAATTGAAAAAATCAACCGTATTTCGCGTAAAAATCACCAGGGGGTACTCGCTTTTGTTTCGCCTGTTGCTTTGCAGCGAATCGAAGATATTATCCCGGCCATTTACGAAGCCGGAGAAACTCCATTTGTATTGGTTCTCGATCAGGTAACCGACGTGCGCAACTTTGGAGCAATTGTTCGTTCAGCTGAATGTGACGGTGTGAATGCCATTGTTATTCCCGATAAAGGTTCGGCCCGAATCAATGCAGATGCTGTAAAAACTTCAGCCGGAGCTTTGCATTTAATTCCGGTTTGCCGCACCCGCAGCCTGAAAGAAACCGTTTCGTTCCTGAAAGAATCGGGTTTAAAACTGGTTGCTGCTACTGAAAAAGCAACTGCGATTTATACCAACGTGAATCTTACCGGACCAATCGCATTCATCATGGGTTCCGAAGATACGGGTATTGATCAGCGCCTGCTGGCTCTGGCCGACGAACAGGTTAAAATCCCTATACTGGGTAAAATTGAATCGCTCAATGTTTCCGTTGCTTCCGGATTATTGATTTATGAAGTGATCAGACAGAGAGGGTTGGCTACGGAATAAGCCTCCATCAGTTGCTGACTTTTCAAAGTCATTACTCTACAAAACCTGTCACCCCGGATTCAGTTCGGGGTCTGCTATAAATAGTTGAGATCCTGAAACGAACCTTCGACGTGAGCTCAGTCGAACGTTCAGGATGACGAGTCAAGTTTCATTTTGCGCTTAAGCAAGCTGATCTTTAAGAATTTATTAACCCGAAAAAATCTATAGGGCGGTAGAATATGCTACCTTTGTTGCCCTCAAATTTTAAGAATAAAAATACTTAGCGAATGATTACGGTTTCAAATTTGGCAATTCAATTCGGAAAAAAACCTTTGTTTTCGGATGTTAATTTAAAATTCACACCAGGTAACTGTTATGGTGTTATTGGCGCAAATGGTGCCGGAAAATCAACCTTCTTACGGCTTATTTCAGGCGATCTGGATGCAACCCGTGGTTCTGTTCTGATGGGTCCGGGTGAGCGTCTTTCTGTGTTGAACCAAAATCACCACGCATTCGACGAACATACTGTTTTGGATACTGTTTTGATGGGTCACACTGAGCTACTTCGTGTGTTAAAGGAAAAAGATGCTCTTTATGCAAAAGAAGATTTTACCGAAGCCGATGGCCTTTTAGCAGCCAAACTCGAAGATGATTTTGCTACCATGAACGGATGGAATGCTGAGAGCGATGCTGCCAGTCTGTTGAGTGGTTTGGGAATCAAAGAAGACATGCACTACACCTTGATGAAAGACCTTAACGGAAAAGAAAAGGTGCGCGTTCTACTTGCTCAGGCTTTGTTTGGCAATCCCGACAACTTACTTCTCGATGAGCCGACCAACGACCTTGACCTTGAAACCGTTCTTTGGTTAGAAAATTACCTTTCAAACTGCCAGAATACAGTGATTGTTGTTTCGCATGACCGTCACTTCTTAGATAATGTGTGTACCGATGTGGTTGATATTGACTTCAATAAAATTCGTGCTTTCTCCGGAAACTATACCTTCTGGTACGAATCGAGCCAATTGGCCTTGCGTCAGCAACAAAATCAGAATAAAAAAGCTGAGGAGAAGAAGAAAGAATTACTTGAATTTATTGCCCGTTTCAGCGCCAATGTGGCGAAATCAAAACAGACGACCAGCCGTAAGAAGATGATCGAAAAGCTTAAAATAGATGAGATTGAGCCTTCGACACGCCGTTACCCAGGGATCATTTTCCAACAGGAACGTGCAACTGGCGACCGTGTACTAAACATCGAAAACCTCTCCTACGTTCAGGATGGCGAAGTGTTATTTAATGACATTTCGTTTACCATCGAACGCGGCGATAAAGTTGTTTTTTTGGCGAAGGAAACCCGTGCTGTTACAGCTTTCTTCAAAATCATCAGCGGCGAATTGGAGGCTACAACCGGCACAGTTGACTGGGGCGTTACCATTACCTCAGCTTATTTGCCATCAGATAATACTGAATTCTTCACCAAAGACGAAACGCTTTACGAATGGCTGGGAAATTACTCAACCGACACCAGCGAAAACTTTCTGCGCCAATATTTGGGCAAAATGCTATTCTCAGGCGACGATCTTCAGAAAAGCGCCAAAGTGCTTTCAGGAGGGGAAAAAATGCGTTGTATGATTGCCCGTATGATGCTGGCTCATCCAAATACCGTTATCTTGGATCACCCAACCAATCATTTGGATATGGAATCGATCCAGGCTTTCAACAACAACATGAAAACTTATTCCGGTCAGGTTTTAATGGCCGGACATGACCATGAGTTTATTGAATCGGTTTGTTCGCGAGTGATCGACCTGACGCCTAAAGGTGCTATTGACAAATACATGGATTTTGAAGATTACCTCACCGACGAAAAGATAAAAGCGCAACGCGAAGAAAAATACAAATAATAAGACAAAATGCAAATTGATCGGAAAACTCGGATCAAATGATCTTTTGCTCAATAAAGTTCAGAAACCGTTTCTGGAAAATCCCGAGACGGTTATTTTTTAAAATGAGTGTCGGTTCTTTTACCTAAAATGAAAAGTGATTCTTCTTATGCGAGCTGGCCTTGGCTGGTGAGCCGAAAAACAAGTGAGGACGGCGTTGAAATATCGTTTCTGTTTGAGCCGTCAGGCGAGTTTCAAAGATTTTAGCCGACAATCGTTAGTTTTTCGTGCAAAGTGGGCAAAGCCTTGACTTTTTTTAATAATCAACATTAATTCATTCATTATTATAAGTCACTTACACAAAGTAAAAGAAAACTATAATATTAACTTCCTATTTATTCCAACGATAAAGTCCTTTCTATCAAGCTAATATATATAAAAAAAAGGCCGTCCCAAATTTAACTTTGAGACGGCCTTATATTTTAAGAAACTATACAGGTAAACTATTTGGCATAGCTAATTGCACGCATTTCGCGGATGACAGTAATTTTAATCTGACCTGGATAAGTCATTTCATCCTGAATGCGTTTGGCAATATCAAATGATAATTGTTCTGAATCTTTATCGCTGATTTTATCGCTTCCAACAATTACGCGTAATTCGCGTCCGGCCTGAATCGCATAGGTTTTCAATACTCCCGGATACGAAAGAGCCAGTTCCTCCAATGTTTTCAGACGTTTGATGTACGATTCAACCACTTCGCGGCGAGCACCCGGACGGGCTCCTGAAATCGCATCACAAACCTGAACAATTGGAGAAAGCAATGAAGTCATTTCAACTTCGTCGTGGTGAGCGCCAATGGCATTGCAAATGTCTGGTTTTTCCTTGAAACGTTCGGCCAGCTTCATACCCAACACTGCATGTGGTAATTCCGGTTCGTCATCGGGCACTTTACCAATATCATGCAACAGTCCGGCGCGTTTGGCCGCCTTGGCATTCAAACCCAATTCGGTAGCCATAATAGCACATAAGTTGGCAACCTCGCGCGAGTGCTGCAGCAGGTTTTGTCCGTATGACGAACGATATTTCATTTTACCAATCAAGCGGATCAGTTCAGGATGTAATCCATGAATACCCAAGTCGATGGTGGTGCGTTTACCGGTTTCAATAATTTCTTCTTCCACCTGTTTGCGAACTTTTTCAACCACTTCCTCAATACGGGCAGGGTGAATACGACCATCAGTAACTAACTGATGCAAAGCCAAACGGGCAATCTCGCGGCGTACCGGATCAAATCCTGAAAGTACAATCGCCTCCGGAGTATCGTCAACAATAATTTCAATACCTGTGGCAGCTTCCAGTGCACGAATATTACGACCTTCGCGACCAATGATACGACCTTTAATTTCATCACTTTCGATGTGGAAAATCGTCACTGAATTTTCAATTGCAGTTTCGGTAGCAACACGTTGAATGGTTTTAACAACCACTTTCTTAGCTTCTTTGTTGGCCGAAAGTTTTGCTTCTTCCATGATCTCGTTGATGTACGACATGGCTTCGGTTTTAGCCTCGTTTTTCAACGAATCAACCAACTGAGTTTTTGCTTCTTCAGCAGATAAGCCTGAAAGTACTTCGAGCTTTTCCAGATGCTGACGGTGAAGGGCTTCAACTTCATGTTCCTTCTTTTCCAGAAGTTCAAGTTGATTGGTCAGATTTTCGCGAATAACATCCACTTCGTGTTTCGATGTTTCAAAGTCTTTAACCTCGCGGCTAAGTTCGTCTCTGCGTTGATTGATAGAGGTTTCGCGTTGTTTCAGTTTTGCTTCAAAGTTGTTAACCTTGCTACTTTTTTCATTGATGTATTCTTCATGTTCAGATTTTAACTGAAGGAACTTCTCTTTGGCCTGTAAGATTTTATCTTTTTTTATGACCTCGCCTTCAGCAATAGCCTCGCTAACGATCTTCGATTTTTTACTTTTCAGGGCTTTGTCCCACATAAAATAAGAAAGGACTCCACCACCTAATAAGCCAGATATGGCATATATTATCTCCATTTTTAGGTTGTTATTTATTAAACTTGTTTATACTAATAAACCCGCATTTTCAATTCAAAAGCCAGAAATTCATTAGAATTCCGGAATTTAAATAAAAAATGCGGGTTTTTGAATCTATGATAAAAATTATTCTCTCAATGACAAATAATCACCCAAGTCTTCGTCGAGTCTTTTCAACCCATCGAATAAAGGCGACTGATTAACTTTTTCTTCCAGATCAATATTTTTCACTACAAATTGGAAAGCGGCCATCGCTATAAAATCCTGTGAATCACTATTGACGTACTTTTGACGGTACTGAAGAACAATGTCGTTTATTATTTTAGCAGCTTTCCGAAATTTTTCTTCATTCTCCTTTTCGACCTTTAACGGATAAGTACGCCCGTCGATCTTAATATTTATAGAAAGCTTCTCTGTCATTTATCTTTGTATTACTGGTTTAATAGAGCAATACATTTATCAATTTCCCGCACTAATTTTTGTATTCTGTTTTTTGCATCTTTATTTTCATCATCCGATACAATCAACATTTTTGCAAGCTTCAAATTTTCGTATTTCTGTTCAAGGATTTGATTTTCCTTTCGAAGTTGATTTATTGATTCTTCCAAGTCTTCGGTTTTTGCCAGAAGTTGTTGTTTCTCCTGCTTCAGCGCCTCGTGTTTAGCAATGATCTGCTTAACCTTAAACTCAAAATTTATCAGCAAATTTTTCTCCTGATCAGTCATTTCATTTTACTTTCATGGACAAAATTAACATTTTTGACCAATACATGAAATCTACAGGCGTTTATTTCGTTTTAGCCTAATTCAAACAATCTGTTTACAGCTTTAATAAGTTTTATAATTTCGCAATCCAAATATATGCCATGAAACGACTTCTGAATACTCTTCTGTTTGTAGCCATAGGGTTAGCTGCATTCTCACAACCTTTGAATAAAATTGATCCTTATTATTATGACGTTCCGGTAAAGATTCCGGTTTTTTTGGCCGGAAATTTTGCTGAATTACGACCCAATCATTTTCATGGAGGTATTGATATTAAAACTCAAGGAAGAACAGGGCTTGAAGTTGATGCCGCAGCTGATGGTTTTATTTCCAGAATTACAGTTTCGCCAACCGGTTACGGCCGGGCTTTATATATTGATCATCCCAATGGAACAACCACTGTTTACGGGCATCTTGAAAGTTTTGCACCCCATATTGACGAGTACATCCGGAATATTCAATACGAAAAAGAAACATTCACGATCGATCAAACGGTTCCCCCGGGACTATTCCCTGTAAAAAAAGGTGAACAGATTGCCAAAAGCGGAAACGCCGGAAGTTCGGCAGGACCACACCTTCATTTCGAAATCAGGAGAACGAAAGAGGAAATCATGTTAAATCCGTTAATGTTTAACATGCCAGTGAAAGATAAACTGAAACCAATTATTCAGGCATTAATGGTTTATCCAATATCAGACGAATCGAGTGTTTCGGGCAAACAAGCACCCCAAAAATTTGAGATCATCAAAACACCAAATAATGGGTACCAGTTAAAAGTAAATCAACCCATTTCTGTTTACGG
>JBBQXI010000183.1:0-7725 GCA_038209805.1 Bacteroidales bacterium
GTACGAGAAAAAAGTAGTAACCAAGCTTAATACACTTTAATTCATCCCAAATACACAGCAACAAAAAGGGCTTTGCAGCATTTGCAAAGCCCTTTAATTTCAAATTTTAAAATCAAAAGAATAACATAAATCATTAATTCAATAAGCATGAAATCGAACTTCTTGCTTTTATTTCTGATGGTACTTGTTTTCTACTGCCATCGTCCAACTGATCAAAATGCAACGAATGACATCAATCCGTTTGTGAAAACTGAAACTGAAAAATGGAAGAAAGAATTACTGATTGGCGGCGAAGTTGGTGGTCCATGTGAGGAAGACTATATGAAATGGAATGAGAAATATCCGGAAAGTTATTACGGACTTCCGGATACCATACCGTTCAAAACAGTTGATATGAATGGCGACGGAAAGGTAGATATTTTGTTGTATTTCCCAGCTGGAGAAGCCTGTACCGGTGGACACGAAGAAGGTTCTGATTTTCTGAAGCTAATCTATTCCAGCGGAAATGAATACCTGCAAAATAACGAGCTCCGGACAACAATAGAGAAAGAAATCAGGTCTCAGTCCGATCGACAAACCGGACTATTTTCCAGGCGAGCTATTTTTTCAGTTACGGATATTGACAAGCAAATCTCCGGAACATTTGAGGTTTGGACCAACGACGATCCGGATTGCTGTGCCGGTTATGAAGGAACTTTCGAATACAATCCATTTACATGGAAGATGGAACTTAAACAACACAAAGTGCAATAATATCTTCCGGGCAAATCAAATAAAACCAATGGGTTTTCATTCAAATCCATGGTGGCTTAGTTTCAGCATGAATTCAGTCGAACGCCTGTAGAAGCCCTACTCCACATACAGCACCAAGCCCTTCAGATACTCACCTTCAGGATGATACATATCCACCGGATGATCGGCTGGCTGAACGAGCTGGTTCAAAATACGAACTTTTCGGCCTGAAATGGCTGCTGCCGAAAATACAGCTTCACGGAATTTATCTTTGGTAACTACCTGAGAGCAACTGAAAGTAAACAGGATTCCTCCCGGTGCAATCTGCTGAAAAGCTTTCAGGTTAAGACGTTTGTAGCCTTTTAAAGCCTGAG
The DNA here is from genome assembly GCA_038209805.1 of Bacteroidales bacterium. GTDB lineage: Bacteria > Bacteroidota > Bacteroidia > Bacteroidales > Prolixibacteraceae > Aquipluma. The sequence goes on from JBBQXI010000183.1 coordinate 1,107, forward strand.
GCAATGCACCGCGATGTTTGGCAAAAGCCGGTGGATCGAGGATAATCAGGTCGTATTTATCCTTATTCTTGTCCATATAATCGAAGCAATCGGCCACAAATGCTTCATGACGGGTATCTTCCGGAAAGTTCAGTTTTACGTTTTCGTTGGTCAGATCGATGGCTTTGGCCGACGAGTCAACCGAATGAACCAGATTGGCGCCACCACGCATGGCATAAAACGAAAATCCCCCCGAATAGCAGAACATATTCAGCACACTACGGTCTTTCGAATATTCCTGTACCATGCGTCTATTTTCGCGCTGATCGACAAAAAAACCGGTTTTCTGGCCTTCCACCCAATCCACATTAAAACGATTCCCGTATTCCTGAACTTCAAATACTTTTGATTCACCCAGCAGGTATCCATCTTTGGGATCCAGATCAGCTTTAAACGGGACGGTTTTTTCACTTTTATCGTAAACGGCTACCAGCCGGTCGCCCATCACTTCTTGTAAGGCCTTGGCAATTGTTTCACGAATCAGGTACATTCCCGCTGAATGAGCCTGTATCACGGCAGTTCCGTTGTAAAAATCGACAATAAGTCCGGGCATACCATCACCTTCTCCATGCACCAAACGATAAACGTTCGTCTGATCGTTATCAACCAAACCCAATTTTTTACGCACATCCAAAGCACGATCCAACTTGCCTTTCCAGAAATTGAAATCGGGTTCTACTTTTTCGAACGAAAAGATGCGGACAGCGATCGAACCAACCTGAACATGACCCATGGCCAAAAACTCACTTTTGCTGGAAACTACTTCCACCACATCTCCCTCTTCTACCCTACCAACGATTTCCTGAATTGCTCCTGAAAAAATCCAGGGATGAAAACGCTGCAGCGATTGCTCCTTCCCGGATTTCAAAATAACCCGGCTATACTTATTAGTCATGTTTATTGCTGATTGAGTGATTCGAAAATACGATGAGAAATCCAGGCGTCGGTGGCAGCATAAATCAGTTGTGCTTCGGTCAGATCAGGCGCTTCCCAATTGGTAACCCGCTGTGCTTTCGAAATTCGGTAACCCAAAACAATCGCCGATAATTTTTTCAGACTAAAATCCTGAATGCCGAAATCCTTCACATGGTCCTGAAGTTCAACAAATCCACCAGGCTTAAAATTATTTAGCTTTTGAAGTCCTTTAATGTCATCGCGAATGGCAACACCTATTTTTTGTATTTCGGGATTTTCAAGAATACTTTTTAATCCGTTTGGCAACCCTATTTTATTAAGCCGAAACAAAAAGGCACGCTCTTCAGTGGCCAGTTGAAGTAAGGCCACTTCGTATACAACCCCTTTTTTAAATGCTGGTTTAGTTTCCGTATCAAATCCCAGCAAGGTCTGCTTCGAAAGATATTCGACGGAGGCTAAGTAGTCTTCCTTCGATTCCACTAATGTAATATCGCCTTCAAACTGAATAAGTGGTAATTCTGCTAATTCGTCTTTATCAATACTTTCCCTGTACATTTTTTATTCTCCCTGAAACGAAAACCGGTCGTTCAACCAGTCCGGATTCTTATTCTTTGATTCTTTATTTTGTTTTCCCTCCTGGAGGGTCTCATCATCTGCATTATTCTCGCTGTAAATCAGGTTGTGAACAGCACGCAGGCAGTTCACCAGTTTCTGACCCCAGATTTGCGCAAAGTTACTCTGACTTTCCCAAAGTGCCTGTTCCATAACCTCATCATTCATGGTACGGAACGACATAACCAGATCTTTCATGTCCTGATAAACATCAGCCACATTTTCAGCAATACTCGAAGTTAGCGCCGATTCGCTAAACTGCATTCCCAGAATGAACACTTCCTGATAATCGTCTCCTGCCCCCGTATGGGCAAGTATTTTCTGCTGAATCAGATTGTATTCTACTTCAGTTACATACTTTTCGAGGTCATCATCAGCTTCGAATTCAAACTTGGGAAGCAAACTTGCTTTGAGATATAAAAGAGGAAGCATTTTTTGCAGCCGGCTAAGGAAATCAGCAGATTCCATTTCATCCGACCGTTCGAGAAAACTACAAAATTCGTTGGCAACGGTAATTAATTCAATAACATTTTTCGAATATACCAAACTGTTCAATCCTTCTTCACTCATGAAAATCGTTCTAAAATTGGGTCAAAAGTACAAAGAATTTTTGTTAACTGAGTTTTGCGCAGATTCATTTATAACTGATGAATATCAACCAGTAACGTATAACATCGTATGATTACCCTTTTCCTGAATTATTAGTCCTCGTCTTTTCCGCTGTACCGCTTCGGATATTTGTTTTTTTCTTTCATCGCATACCACAGAATACGGTTAAACAAATCGTCGTCTCCTGAATCTATTCCGTCGAATTGCGGTTCCATACTTTTCTGCGCATATTTAAGCGCTGTTCCTTTCAAAGCAGAAAGTTGCGGATTCATTTCATCCAGCGGAATCTGGTTTTTAATGGTTTGGTATGGCGTTAAATCAGCTTTCCCCCCGAAGCAATCGAACATGGGTTTAGCTGTTGCATCCATAATGTTCATTGGCGGAAGACCCAAAATTTGCTCAATGGTGCGTACCATTGACGGCTGATTGTAATTGGTGCGCATAACTTCGCCCGTTCGTGAATACGGACTGATCACCATCCCCACGGTGCGATAAGCCGACACGTGATCCCAACCCGACTGCGAATCGTCTTCGGTGATAAAAACTACAGTATTTGCCCAGAACCGGCTTTTAGTAAGTGCTTCCATAATTTGTCCGAGCGCCAAATCGTTATCGGCAACCATGGCACGTGGTGTTGGTAATCCTGGTCGTGTTCCACCTGTATGATCGTTTGGCAGCGCCATCACCATTAGTTCGGGCAGCTGATCGCCGTCCATTGCTTCGTATTTTTTAAGTTCATCGATAAAAGTCTGAGCGCGCAAAACATCCGGAATCTGGTGATCATCATAGGAAGGATAAGCTGGGCTCAAAATGGCCTCTACTGGTTTGATCGTTGTGTGATTTGTAAATTCAAACTTTTCCTGATTCAAAAAGGTTTTATAGATAGATGTCCAGGTATGTTTCTTATCGTATTCCGGAGTTGAAGCCTCCCCATAAATGCGCACATTTTTCCCGTGTTTTAAAGCATTATCCCAGATAAATCCAGTAGGCGCATAAACCAAGGCATCTTCCTGAACATGCGGATAGCTGCGAATCCAGGCACGCACATCTTTCTCTATGTAATCAGTCACGATGGAAGCGTCGGTCCACTGGTGTCCTTCTGCCGAACATTTTCCGGAGACATAAAAATTGTCGAGCAACATGTATTTATCGACTAATGCATGTGCATTTGGAGTTATTTTCCGGCCAAAGATGGTGAGAGTCGAATCGCCGTCGCCTTTTTTAACATCGCCCAAAATTTGGTCGTAAGTGCGGTTTTCCTTGATAATATAAAGCACATGTTTAAAAACGGATGGTTCGCCAACTCGTTCAGGAACGCAGACAGGCTTCGCAGATTTTCGTGGCATTTTTTCGAGCAAAGCCAACCTGAACAGTTGGTTCGACTGCTCAACTGTTTTGGTAAATGCTTTCAGTTGTTTTTCATCCGGAACCGAAATGATCGAAACCGAAGCCGTCTGTTTGTGTGAGTTGTATGAAACATTGAGCGAACCTGCTGACTGGGATGGAATCTTGGCGCCTTCGCCCTCAATATTGGCCACAAACAATTGATTTTTGCCTGATGCGGCAACTGCTCCCGGATAAACACCCGTTGGAATAAAACCTTCAATTTCACTACTATTTTCAGAAGAATTGGCGGCTGATTTTTTACCCAACTCGATTACGGAGAGCGCATTGTCCATGCCATTGGCCACGTACAAAGTTTTGCCGTCTTTCGAAAGTCCGAGGCCATTGGGAGAATCGCCCCAAAACGAATTTTTATCAGGACTCAACCTTACCGATATGGTTTCAGAAACCTCGTCAGTCAATGTTGAAATGGCGCTGACGTTATCGCTATTTGCATTTGCAACAAAAAGAAATTTTTCATCAGCGCTGGCAATAATATCATTCGGATGTAATCCAACCAAAATTTCTTTCAGCACTTTTCCGGATTTCGGATCTAAAACCGACACGGTTCCTTCGCGTGTTGCTCCGGTTCGTGGGTCAACTTTTGCGCTGCCCCATGGAACTCCGGCCACATTCACATCATTTTTTTCGGGAACGGAGCCCGCCCAGTTGGTCACATAGATCTTCCCATTGGCCTTGGCTATTCCAAACGGAGCCACGCCCACCGAACTTGTCCATATTTTTGTTTTTGCTGCAAAGTCGATTTTCACCACCTGGTTGGTTCCATTTAAAACAACATACAAATAATTTTTGCCTGATTCTTTTTGCGCCAGAATTTCATTGGGAAGTGCAGTTGCAGCAGGTGCTTCAGTCTGAAAAGTAAAGGAATCACCTCCAACTAACTTTTTGCCATCCCATGTAGCTTCCAGAGCAAACGAAACGCCTTTGTTTCCAACGGCTCCCCAATACAATTTGTAATCGTTTGATTCCTGAGTCCAGCAAATTCCGGAGAAGGTATTCATCAGGCTTTGTGCCGGAACCAATCCGGGCAAGGGCAGATTGGCAACCAGCTTGCCTGTTTCGGATGAAATAATAACCACTTCGTACCGGCCTTCAACAGCCACCCACTTCTCGTCAGGCGAAAGAGCAACATCTAACGCGTGATTTTCTAACGTAGGATTGCCGAAATAAACCTGAGTTCCGGCCGGAGTAATCCAACGGTTATTCGACATCAAATTTGGATTATCTTTCGGAGAAAGTGTTTTCGTCTCGTAGCTGGTGTCGTATTTGGCTTGTTCTTTGCTCTTTTTTGCAGGCTGTGCAAACATTGTTGCAGCAGTAAGAAACAGGCAAACAGATAGAAATAGTTTTGAAATATTCATTGAAAAAGAAGTTAATGCAATTTTTAAATATCGAAACAATCTACAAATTAATGACAAAAGAAGTGAAGTTTAAATATTTTACAGCTGATCTTACGCAACTATTTTTTGCGGTTCGTCATCTTTAATTAAATTGTAACAGTACAAACCTAATTTATGAAACGAAAATTCATTATTCTCATAACAATATTCATTATTGCAAGTTGTGGTAAAGATGAAAATACGAACAAATCAGTCTGCGATTTAACCGATCCAATCGAAGAACTATCGTGGTTGAAAGAAATGAAAAATTCCATGACCAACTGTTCCTGTAAAATGTCTATAGTACAAGCAACTTACAACAGCCAAACTGTATTTTACACCATGATGACCGACCCATTATGCGATGGATTTCAGACAATTATTTTGTTAGACTGTGAGAGAAAAACTGTGAAGACAATCACCAACGGTGAAATTTCAAGTTATAAAGCCAAAGAAACAAATATGAAAGTTTTATACCGATGTAAAACTTCCAGTTAATTCATATTATAGAAACTTACACCAACTTTTTCATCAACCAAGTCCTTATTGCCGCAATGTCCGAGTGACTTCTTTTTCATTTAGCAAATTGCTTTAAGCAAGCCAAAAGCGGAGTTCAGGCAGAAAGATAACTTTTAGTTTGGCAATTTAACGACAGTTTTGTATGCAGAAATAGGACTATAAACCCAGGCATTAGAGATTGATGTGTAACTGAAATTTCCATCCCGATAGGTTGGCTTATTGGCTTGCAAAATAAGACTCCATTCTTTTATTCCTGAAAAATAATTTTTGGTAAATTGATAGTTTACATTTTCCAATGTGATATTTTGCGTGCTTAAAATTGCACCCCATTCATCTCTGCCATCTTTTTTACTCCACGCTTCCAACACACTTTTTTCAGGAGTGATAATGAGATTGCTACCGTTGATTTGATAGGAGCCATTTTCTTTTCCCAGGAGAATTTTATCCATTAACGGATCGTATGCTTTACTTACAAAGTTGTATGTTCCATCGGGATTAAACGTGTATTGCCGGGTAATGTAATTCATCACACCATTATTCACCCGGAAACTGGACTGGTCGCTAGCAGTTGCAGTCCATGTGCCTAATATGGGTGAATTGTCGATGTTATCTTTCTTGTTATCAGAAATCGTTTGAGTTGCAGGTTTCGTTATTTCTATATTTCCCTGAGGTGCTTTTTGACTATTTGTTGGAATATTTATCTGACCGGGTGGTGTCAGGCTCAAAGTCGATTCGCCAAAATACAAATCGACTACACTGTTACCCTTGGAGAAATAGCAGATTACCTTTCGGCTATCTTTTTGCAACCAGATATATTCTTTGTCTCCTTCAATCGCTTTAATTTGCCATCCAGAATCTGAAAGTTTTTTGGAAAGTGAGTCGGTGTTAAACCCACCTGATGAAAATGGTGGCAACATCAATACTTCAGTGGTTTTTACTTTTGCATTCGACTTGCTGCTTTCCATCTCCAATAAAGCACCTGCAGCTGCGATGCTTAATAGTCTGCCATCTTTTTTACTTCCGGCTGGCAACGAAATTCCCGTAATTTCAGAGTGAGAAACTGGCACCAATTTTTTCTGTGCAAAAACGCCTGACGCAAATATGATAATTACAGATAGTAATATTATTTTTTCCATTTGGAG
>JBBQXI010000184.1:0-7698 GCA_038209805.1 Bacteroidales bacterium
GCAGAAGTCTTTCTCTGGGACTAAAGGGGGGAGTCAACTTTTTTGAAGCTGGCCTTTCAGACTTAACTACCAACGATTCGAATGACCCGGTTTTCGCCAATGATATTAACCGTAAATTTTTACCAAACTTCGGCGTTGGAGCGTTTTATTTTACGCCCAGATATTATCTCGGACTTTCGATTCCAAAATTAATCGAAAACTCCATCACTGAAAAAGGAGTTTCTACACAGAGTATCAGCAAGGAACAGATACACATTTTTTTTATGGCGGGCTATGTATTTGATGTAAATAGAATTGTTAAATTTAAACCATCCATTTTAACCAAATATGTTAACAATGCCCCTGTTGGGTTAGATATAACAGGTACATTTTTATTTTATGACCGTCTTTGGTTGGGAGGTATGTATCGGGTTGGTGATTCATTTGGAGGATTATTTCAACTTCAGGCCACCGATCAGTTAAAATTCGGATATTCCTACGATCTTCCAATCAATAAGTTGGGAGCTTATAGCAACGGAACACATGAAATTATGGTAACCTTCGATTTCGACTTTGGACGCGGCAGAGTTAGATCACCAAGATATTTCTAGCCGAGTTATCTCGGGTCGATTTGTCATTTGTAATTTTGGTGTACTGATATTCGATTTATTGAATGGTTTATTTTCGAGTACAAAGAATAATTGAATGGCAAGACTTTCAAAAATATTTCTGTGGGGAGTAATTCTTATCTTATTCTTACCAACGTTAAGTTTCAGCCAGAAGCTTACCGTTAAACTTGCTGATAAAAGTTTTGATGAGTTTGCATATGTTGAGGCAATTGGCCTTTACGAATATGCTTATGAAAAGGATACTGCGGATAATTATGTTGTAAAAAGATTGGCCGAGTCGAACCGAAATGTTGGGAATACGGAAGAAGTTGAACGTTGGCTCAAAAAATTGATCGACCGCAAAGTTGCCATTCCCGAAGATATTTTTAATTACTCGCAAGCGCTAAAAAGCAATGGTAAATATCTGATTGCTGAACAATGGCTAAAGGAATACTCAGACCTTAGACCTGAAGACGGACGCGTTAACATGCAGGTTTCACTGCTCGAATACATTAAATTTCTGATGCGTGATTCGACCAATTACGAAATCCTGAATACTGCTATAAATACAATCGGTTCTGATATGGGGCCAGCCTTCTATAAAGACAAACTTATTTTCTCATCAACATCAATAGGCACTAAAGCAGGGGCTACTTATAAATGGAACGAATTGCCCTATCTGAAGATGTATTCAGCAAAAATAGGACCCTATGGCGATCTCAATTCGGTAGAACCCTTTGCTCCAAAATTGAAAACTGCGTACCACGACGGACCGGTTTCAATCGATTCGAAAAACAACATTATCTATTTAACCCGGAATAATTTTGCAAAGGGGAAAACTTCAAAAAGTAGAGAGGGCGTGGTTAACCTGAAGATATTCCTTGGAAAACTGGAAGATAATGAATGGAAGTTGATCGGTAGTTTTAGGTATAACAGCGACGAATATTCGGTGGGGCATCATTCGATTGAAAAAGAAGGAAAGATATTTTATTTTGCTTCGGATATGCCCGGTGGTTATGGAAAATCAGATATTTACTTTAGCGTATTCTCGAACGGACAATGGAGTAAACCTTTTAATCTCGGGCCCAAAATTAATACCGAAGGAAACGAGCTTTTCCCATTTATTAGTAACGATGGAGTTCTCTACTTTTCAAGTGATGGACATGGTGGTCTGGGCGCTTTGGATATTTATTTCTCGGTTCCTGAACAGGGTATTTTTAACAGTGTCGAGAATTTGGGGTATCCGGTTAATTCATCGAAAGATGATTTTGGGTTGGCTCTTGATTCTACCGGAGTGAAAGGCTATTTTGCTTCGAACCGTTCGGGAGGTAAAGGTGACGACGATTTGTATTTTCTGAAGATCAAACGGGTTCCGGTTATCATCCGTGGTGTAATCAAGGACCGCGACACAAAAGATGTACTTTCAGATGCAACCGTTTCTGTGATTAACGAAGCCGGAAATACCATTGCATTGAGCATCACCCGTATTGATGGACAGTTCGAGTTTGAAGTGAACAAGGGACAGCAATACACGATTAATGTAACCAAAGAATTTTACAACGAAAACGAAGTTATTATTGGTACAGCGAAGCTTCGGCCCAATGATGAAGCTTACTCAGAGATTTTTCTGGAACAAAAGATAGAAGCTGACGATAATTCGCCTGCGCCTAAAAGCATGGAAGAAGAGGATGGGGAAGCTTTACAGGTTGTTGAGCTGGAGTACATCAACTATTCATTAGATCAGTCAGATATAAAGCCTGATGTTGCTGCTACTCTTGATCGATTAATTGCCATGCTGAAGGATTTTCCAGATCTTGAAATCCGGATTGAATCGCACACTGATTCGCGCGGAAGCGATGATTACAATATGTTGCTTTCCAAAAAGCGGGCTAAGGCTGCTTTCGATTATGTGGTTTCCAAAGGAATTGACCCGAAACGCCTTTTGTACCACGGATATGGTGAGACACGTTTGTTGAATAAATGCGCCAATGGAGTTGAATGTACTGAAGAACAGCACGAAGTAAACCGCCGTTCTATTGTGAAGGTGGTGCGTAAAGGGGCTTACAAAGAAAAGCGCGGTCAGAAAAATATATTCTACTTTTAATCGGACACGTTGCATCAATTTTGCTGATGATGCTCTTTTCTGAATTCCATCGGGCTTTTCCCGGTTTTGTCCTTGAAAATCCGCGAAAAATAGAAATACGATTCAAATCCGAGGTCGATAGCAATTTCCTTGAAACTTTGATCGGTCGAAACCAGTAAGTCTTTCGCCTTTTGTATGCGGAGTGATAAATGGTACTGCGTGGGCGAAATGCCTGTATATTTCCTGAACATTTGCCTGAAATAGGAATAACCCACATTCAGTTCATTGGCCAGTTCTTCAATATTTACATTTGTATTTACATTTTCCCTGAAGTATAAACAAGCTTTACGGATGGTGAGTTCAATGGTTTTTCCGGCAAATTCCTGATTCCGGACCACAGAAAGAATCTTGCTAAGAATCAGGATGGTATTGGCTGCAGCAACCTGTTGATGGCCCGTTTTTTCATCTTTAACCAACTGAATAATTTCAAAAAATAACTTCAGGAGAGTTTCCTGAAAACCAACATACAAAACTGGCTTTCCCGATTGAAAAAATCCCTCATTAAACAGGTGCGAACAAAAGTCGCCGTTAAATCCGATGTAATGCTCGTTCCATCCTGTATTCGAATCTGGTTTGTAGCGGTGCCACATTCCCGGTCGCAAAATCAACATCGAACCGGGTACAACCTGAAACTGATCGGTACTCGTTTCAAATATTCCGGAGCCCTCAGTAATGTAATTGATCTGGTATTCCTGAAGCACCCGTCCTTTTTCCCAAGTGAAGAAATAACCGCTGGGGTGCACATTTGGCGGGTAAACAGACGTTGGCGGGATTTGTGCATACCCGGCGCCAGTGAGGAACAATCCCCATTCTTTATCGAGCGACCCCGCATGAAGATATTTTACGAACGATTCGTTAGACATGTTTTTTGTATTTTATAACATCTTTGTTTGTGTCATTTTGTGCATATGAAGAATCATTTCGAACATCAATGAGCATTAATTAGTGAGTAGTTTTACACTTACAAAAATAGGTTATAAAGTCATAAAAGATAAATTTTAACTAAACTAAGTCATAAATGAAGAATAAATCGTTTCTGGCATTCGACCTTGGTGCCACCAGCGGACGCTCTATACTTGGGACACTTGATAATGGAAGGCTTCAAATGAAGGAATTAACAAGGTTTCCAAATCAGATGCTTCAGATTGGCGATCATTTTCATTGGAACATCTATTCCTTGTTCGAACACTTTAAAGTAGCGCTTGCAGAAGTTAAAAAAGAATGTATCGAAATTTCGTCGATTGGCATTGATACCTGGGGAGTCGATTTTGCATTGATTGCCAAAGATGGTTCACTTTTGGGTGCTCCATATGCCTATCGCGATCCGCACACTGCCGGAATGCCCGAAAAATACTTCGAAATTGTTCCGCGCGAAAAAGTGTATGGACTCACCGGCATTCAGGTAATGAATTTCAACAGCTTGTACCAGCTATTCGCTTTGAAACAAGCCGGCAGCTCACTTTTGGAAGCCGCGTCAGAAATGTTGTTTATGCCCGATGCTCTGGCTTATTTGCTTACAGGAAATAAAGTGGTTGAGTATACCATCGCCTCCACGTCGCAGATATTAAATCCGAGAACAAAGCGATTTGAAAATCAATTGCTCGAAGCTGCCGGGATTTCTTCATCGATGTTGGGTGAAATCGTTATGCCCGGACATCGAATAGGTACACTTACCGATGTATTGGCCGACGAAAGCGAATTGGGGAAAGTACCTGTTGTTGCTGTAGCTGGTCACGATACCGCTTCAGCGGTTGCAGCTGTGCCTGCTGAAAATGAAAATTTTGCATATCTGAGTTCAGGTACCTGGTCGCTAATGGGCATTGAGGTAAAAGATGCGATTATAAACGACGAAACTTATGCACTTAACTTTACCAATGAGGGTGGAATTGAAGGCACAACCCGTTTCCTGAAGAATATTACCGGAATGTGGCTCCTCGAACAATGCCTCAAAGAATGGAAAAAAGAGGGTATCACTTATGCGTACGAAAAGTTGGTTCACATGGCCGAATCGGCTCCTGCATTTCAGTCGTTGATTGATTCTGACCATCCTTCATTTGCCAATCCGGTTTGTATGACCAAAGCGATAGCTGAATATTGCGTGGCTTCAGGACAAACCGCTCCGGCAACACATGCCGAATATGTTCGCTGTATTTTCGAAAGTCTTTCGCTCAAATACCGATATGTTTTGGGCAAAATCATTGGGCTGGCGCCATTTCCCATCAAGAAACTTCATGTTATTGGTGGCGGCTCCAAAAATCAGCTACTGAACCAATGGACAGCCAATGCCATCTGTATTCCGGTACTAGCCGGCCCATCAGAAGCAACGGCTATCGGGAACATCATGATTCAGGCAAAAGCTGCAGGTTGTGTTGATTCGTTATCCGAAATGCGTCAGATTATTCGCGAGTCAATTCAGATCGAAGAGTTTTTACCTGAATATAAAAGCGAATGGGAAGCAGCGTACCAGAAATTTCTGAAAATAACAGGCTAGTGTCAGGTCAACAAGCTGGTTACGAAGAGTCATGCTGAACTTGTGTCAGCATCTCTAAACAAATAACTGGAGAAAAGAGAGACTGTCGAATGCAATTGAAACAAATGTTTCTTCATACCCCGAAGGGGTAAAATATTAATAACCCCGGGTAAAGTGAAACGGAACCCGGGGATAAAACGGGAAGAAGTAATTTCGTCCGCGAGAAAGCGCTTTTCAAAACAAAGACCTCGTTTCGGACGAAATGGCATCGGTTTCAAAAAAGTTGAAAATAGATTAAATACAAATAATAAAACAATCATGAAAGAATCTCAAATCAATCAGGCATTTGAATATGCCAAAGTTCGTTATGCCGACCTAGGTATCGATGTTGAAAAAGCAGTAGAACAATTAGACAAACTGTCTATTTCACTACATTGCTGGCAAGCTGACGATGTTGCCGGTTTCGAAAATGGCGATGGTGAACTAACCGGGGGTATTCAGGCAACCGGAAATTATCCGGGGAAAGCACGTACAATTTCTGAACTTCGCGCTGATATTGACAAAGCCATGACTTTGATTCCGGGCGATCACCGTGTAAACATTCACGCTTTTTATGGCGATTTTGGTGGCGAAACTGTTGACCGCGACCAGATTGAACCCAAACATTTCCAGAGCTGGATTGATTGGGCGAAAGAAAAAAATTATAAGCTTGACTTCAACTGTACCTGCTTTTCGCACGAAAAATCGGCTGACGGCTTTACCTTGTCGCACCGTGACCCGGCTATCCGTCAATTCTGGATTGATCACGTCATCCAATCGCGTAAAATTGCGGAAGAAATGGGACATCAGTTGGGTTCAAAATGTATTCATAACATTTGGATTCCTGATGGATCGAAAGATTTAACTGTTGACCGGTTGCTGTATCGCAAAAATCTGAAAGAATCGCTCGACAAAATCTTCGAATACAAAACCAACGACGATTACATGCTCGACAGTATCGAATGTAAATTATTCGGTATCGGAAGTGAAAGCTATGTGGTTGGTTCTCATGAATTTTACATGGGTTACGGCGTTGCCAACAACAAAATGATCACATTGGATTCTGGTCACTTCCATCCAACCGAAGTTATTTCCGACAAGATTTCATCGTTGTTGCTTTTTGCTCCTGAAATTATGCTTCACGTGAGCCGTGGTGTGCGTTGGGACAGCGATCATGTCGTTATTCTGAACGACGAATTGCAGGCGCTGACACAAGAAATTATCCGCGCCAATGCACTCGACCGCGTTCACGTTGGACTCGATTATTTCGATGCATCCATCAACCGTATTGGTGCTTATGTCGTAGGGGTTCGTGCCACTCAGAAAGCTTTGTTACAAGCTTTGCTGGAGCCAATTACTCAATTGCGTGCTTACGAAGCCAATGGTCAAAACTTTGAGCGTTTGGCATTGCTCGAAGAAGCGAAATCATTACCTTGGGCTGCCGTATTCGATTACTATTGCCTGAAAAAAGGTGTCATTGCCGGTGAAGCTTATATTGCCGACATTCAGCAATACGAAAAAGAAGTGACCAGCAAACGATAAAACAAGTGCGGGGTGCGGATTTCGAAATGAGGAGTTTAACTTTAGGCACTCCGAATTCCAGGCACTCCGAACTATCTTGAGTTTAAAACTTAACTAAACAAAACACATGAATGCACTATTAGGGATTATTTTTCATGCTCTGGGCGGCGGCGCCTCGGGAAGTTGGTACATGCCATACAATTGGGTGAAAAAATGGCGTTGGGAAGTCTATTGGATTACCGGAGGACTTTTCTCATGGTTTATTATGCCATTGCTTGCTGTATTGTTGACGATTCCTGACTGGCAGGGGATTTTGCATGCCACTCCTGGCGGCATTATTCGCAATACCTATATTATGGGTTTGCTGTGGGGAGTTGGAGGTCTGACATACGGACTAGCTATTCGCTACCTGGGAATGTCGCTTGGCAACTCAGTACTTTTAGGAATTACGTCTATCGTTGGTTCGCTGGGATTACCAATTTTGCGAAATATTCCTGGGATTGCTGAACTAATCCCTGATGGACTATCGTTCACTGATTTGTTTAGTACTACAGGCGGACGAATCGTCATACTCGGTATACTAATTTTATTAGTCGGAATTATTCTCAGTGGAACCGCCGGAATTCGGAAGGATCATGACCTTGGAAAAAATAAAGAGGGCGTTAATAGTGAATTCAAGCTGTCTAAAGGATTAATGATTGCTATTGTTTCAGGTATTTTAAGCGCATTTTTCAGTTTTGGAATCGATGCAGGGAAAGAAATGTCGGCCATTGCCAGATCACTGGCTGTTGAACAGCACTATCCTTTTGTAACCCAAGCCGGAACCGGTTTCAAATACCTCTTCGAAAACAACATTATCTTTTTTGTAATTCTCTGGGGAGGACTTACCACCAACCTGATCTGGACTACTGCCCTGATTTTCAAAAACAAAACAGGTG